>DATMXP010000043.1 GCA_035561515.1 Terriglobales bacterium
CCCCTCCCCAGTTAGAAAACAAACGACTTGCAAGACGGACTATGAAAACAAAGCACTTATAAGTTGATGATTCTACAGCCAGTTAGGCTACAGATTTGATAACAAAGAACTTAGCTGCGGGCACAAGATGTTGTGTTCTCCTCAACTGGCTTTTAGCTCTTAGTCCCCGAAAGCGAAGACTGGTCGGGCGTCCTCGTCACAGACCGACGCAACTGCGGCGGACAGGAGTGTTCGCCCTACACACGATTTCACTACCTACATTTTCAGAATAGCAATTTGGGTGGGGGCATCATGCCACGGTTTTGAAATTTATTTTGCGAATGTTTTCAAGACTATGCGGGGAAATGGGCGTCGCGACCCCCTTGACACTAATTGGAGCGGGTTGTGCCGAAATGGGAAGATAGAAATCCACCACAGAGACACAGAAGCACAGAGACTTCAACAGGAAAGAAATCGGTCTGAACGCTGGTGGCAGTCCGGTCTTTTCGGCATAGAACGCTAGCCCGGTGTCAAATGGAGGCGTTCATCTCAGCGTTTTTTCCCGGTGCAGCTTGTATGCGCGGACAAGAAGGGACAAGCCGATCCAAATCGCGACGACGGCGAACGCATACGCCAAGGCACGAGGGAAAAATAGAAACACGACGGCCAATGCCACAAGAATTATTCCCGACCAAGCGGTGACGCGGGCCTCGACTGATTCCAGCACTCGGCGATTGGTGAAGGCAGCGCCAATGGTGTTGCCCAAGCGAACGGCTCCAGCGGCGGCGCGGCCCGCGCTTCCTGAGCCGCCTGCCATTGCAGGCCGAGGATGGCTTGGTTCTCCGGGCGCCCGCACCCTTTGTTTTTTGTCCAACACCAACTCTGTCGCATTCGCCAAGTCGTGGAGGTACATCTGTTCCATCTCGCGGGCGAACCCATCATCTTCCACGACGACGTCGAGTTCGCAGTTGCCGAGCCAACTCGCCATGTTCAGGTTGGTGGAACCGACGCGGGCCCAATGGCCGTCGGCGACCGCCGTTTTTGCGTGCAACATAGTCCCATTCCACTCAAAGACACGCACGCCTGCATCCAGCAGCGTTCGGTACCCAGCACGCGACAACGGCCGGAGCACCGGGATATCCGTTCCGTTCGGCACAAGCAGCCGGACATCCACCCCGTCTTTGGCGGCAGCTCGCAGACCCTGCACATAGGCGGCGGTACCCGCGTAATAAGCATCGGTCAGCCAGAGGCGTTCTCGTGCTAACGCTGCCACCAACTGGTCAAAACGGAAAATTCCAGCCGTCGCCGGTATCGTTGCGACAACCCGGAGACTGACATCGCCGGCCTGTATACCAGTGACTGGCTGGCTGATTTCCAGGTCTGGAAACGGATCGCCCGTCATGGACCAGACCTGCGCAAACGCACGCTCGATTTCCTGAACGGCCGGTCCGCGAACTTCGATCCCTGTGTCTCGCCAGGGTTCAAGATTTTTGGCCGGATCGCCAGCCCACATGCGTCCAACGCAGAGGCCGGTGACAAAACCTACTTCGCCGTCGACGACGATGCTTTTCCGGTGGTCCCGCGAGAGCCAACCGAATGGCGAATCGAAACGCGGCGAGTTATAACAACGGACCTCGATTCCACCATTCCGAAGGGAGTTCCAGAATTTTCGAGAAGTCTTTCCGAGGCCGCCGAGCCAGTCATAGATCAGCCGGACTTTGACGCCTTCTTTCGCCTTGGCAATCAGGGCATCGGCGAACATGCGGCCAGTGCTGTCTTCATGAATGATGTAGCTTTCGAAATGAATATGCCTGCGAGCGCGCGCGATGGCGTCAAGCCAGGCCGGGTAATTTTCCCGTGCGTCCCTGAGCAACCGAACGCTGTTGCCGTCGATCAACTGGGCTCCAGAGGCTCGTGAGAAGGCGTGATCGGCGACCTGCCGGAGAGACTGGCGGACCTGCCACTCGTCCGGCTTGGTTCTCATGCGGGCAACGGAGTGCCACTGCCGTCCGAGGACATCCTTCCGTGACAGGTCTCTGAAAGCCATTGCTAACCATTCAAATCCGGGTGTGCAGTGGCGAGCGAATCGGTGCCGTAAAGCCGGCGTCGAACGGTCTCCCTCTGCTCTGCGATAAAGCGGAAGTCCGCATTGTCGGCACGCGTAACCGCTTCGGCGAGCGCTACCCCGACTTCGGCTTCGCCCGAAGCCACGACATCCGCGCCGGCGGCTTTGAGCGCTGCCGTGTCGCGCAGATGCGTGCAGCGAACGAGTATATGCACCTTGGGATTCACCAGCCGCACTTGCCTGACGATCTCGGCTGCGTCTTCTACGTCGGTACTCAGGATGAAACTACCGGCGCTTGCGATACCAGCTTCCTCGAGTGTCCCCGGCCGCAGCACGTCGCCATACAGAGCCTTGATGCCATCGGCCTTCATCTTGCGAACGGTTTCGAGATTCAACTCGATCACGGTGACCGAGTTGCCGCGGTCGGTCAAGAGTTGATGGACAATTCGTCCTACCGGGCCAAAGCCAACAAGGATGCAGTCGCTTGCGGTCTGTGCCACACGATCAGACGCAGAAACTGGGGCTTGCTTCTCAAACGAAGACGAGTAGGCACGGGCGTAGTGGTAGATATAAGGGTTGGCGGCGATTGAGATGACGGAGGAAGCCACGAGCGCGTTCCAGCCGACATCGTTGATCAATCCAAGCTGACGGGCAACCGACCCCAAGATGAAGCTGAACTCACCGACCTGACTGAACGCTGCGCCGACGGGAATGGCCGTTGGCAGCGGCACGCCGAGGAGGCGAACGGTGGTGAGGGCGGCAAGAGGTTTGACGAGAACCACCGCAAGCAAAACTGCCGCAATCACCAGTGGGGCCTGGAAGAGGCTTCGCGGATCGAACAACATGCCAACGGAAACGAAGAAGAGCACCGCGAAGGCATCGCGCATTGGAATCGCGTCGCTGGCGGCGCGCGCGGCAAAGTCGGAACGTCCGACGGCGAGTCCCGCGAGGAAGGCTCCGAGCGCCATGGACACGCCGAAAATCTGAGCTGAACCAACCGCTATGCCAAGCGCAAGCACAAGCACAGCCAGCGTGAAGAGTTCACGTGAGCGGGTCTTCTCGATCAGTTCCAAAATGCGCGGGATTACCCATTTGCCAAGAATCACGATGACGGCAACGAGCAGAACAACTTTCAGTCCTGCCCACCCAAGTGCAGAAGAGGCGCTCTGCGCTACGCTCTGGGGAGAAAAGAAGATGGGCAACAGCAGCAGCGCTGCTACCGTGAGAAGATCCTCGACGACGGTCCAACCGATTGCGATGTGACCTATGAGTGCGTGCAGGTCGTGATGCTCGCCGAGTACGTGGGCCATGACGACGGTACTCGCGACCGATATGGCGCCGCCCAGAATCAAACCGGGAGTCCAGTCCCATCCGAAGACCCGCAGTAATAGCGCCAGCCCAACCGTGGAAATCGTGCTCTGCACAAGGGCGCCGGGAATCGCGACTCGCCATACGGCGAATAGTTCGTTCAAATTGAAGCGCAGTCCGATTCCGAATAGCAGCAGGATGACGCCGATTTCTGCGAACTGCTCCGCGATGGCATGGTTGGCAACGAATCCGGGAGTGAACGGCCCGACCGCAATGCCGGCCAGCAAATAGCCAATGATGGGAGAGAGTTTGAGTCTCAGGGCGAGAAAGCCGAACACCAGTGCCCCGACCAGACCGCCGGTGAAAGTCAAGAGTACGCCGAGTTCATGCATCGCTGGGCTCCAGGTGTCACCGAGAATCGCTGCGAACAATATATTAAATAGTGTGGCTGGTTAGTTGTGCGGAGGATCGAGCGATTTCGCGACTGGAACCTGCCATTTGCGGTGAATGGCGATCATGCGGATCGCAAAGCAGACGATGGCACTCACAATGGCCACCAATGTCGAGGGCAGGTGCAGGTACACTCCGCCGACAAACAGGGTGGCTCCAGCCAGCGCGGCTAGAGCGTAGACGTCGGTTCTGAAGACGGCGGGGACCTCTGAGACCAATACATCGCGTACCACTCCACCGCCGATTCCGGTGACCATTCCCAACAGCGCTGCCGGACCGGGACCCAAGCCGTAGGCGAGCGTCTTGCCTGCTCCGGATACGGCGAACAGAGCCAGTCCAGCGGCGTCAAAGATGAGCACAGCATTTCGGAACCGGCCCAGCTTGTCGTACCAGAAGAAGATGACGAACCCGGCCAAGGCAGAGACTGCGACGTATTTCCAGTCACTAATGGACGCCGGCGGAATGGCACCAATGATGAGATCTCGGGTTATGCCGCCGACCGAGCCGGCTACAAACGACAGGACAAGAACGCCGAATAAATCGAGCCTATGCCTGGCGCCAGCGACAGCGCCGCTTATGGCAAAGACGAAAGTTCCGGAGAGGTCAAAGATCCGCAACAGCAAGCTGACAACCACTTCCTCTGTCGGTTGCATGATCATCATGGTGACAGCCAGGCCTGTGCGGCGACAACCATTGTTTCCACTCCAGTTTGCAGAGTCGGATGAATGACCGGGGCAAAACGCGGGTTGTGATTCGTGGGAAGATCGGTGAGTCGACCCGCCTGCTTTGCTTTGTTGTAGGTATCCGGGTCGGTTCCTCCGACGAACCAGAAGACGGAAGGCACCTTCCATTCGGATCCGAATAAGCCGAAATCTTCACTGGCCGTACTGGGCCTGACTTCGCGGAGGCGATCTGGACCAAAATGCCCGCGAAATGCAGTTACCACGCGGTTGGTCGTTTCGGGGTCGTTTTTGACCAGTGGGTATCGATCCAGGGGTGTGATCTCCGGCTTCTTCACTGCTCCCGAGGCTGCGGCTTCCGCGTTGACGATTCGTTCAATGGCGTTGAGCACTCGCGTACGAACGCCTTCGTTGAATGTCCGCACGTTGAGTTTGATGAGCGCCTCGTCGGGGATGACGTTCTCCTTGGTGCCAGCCTGCAATGCTCCCACGGTGATGACCGCCGACTCGGTTGCGGCGACCTCGCGCGAAACGATGGTCTGCAAACGAAGAACGGTCGCTGCGGCCATCACCACAGGGTCGATACTGGCTTCGGGCATGGAACCGTGGGCTCCTCGGCCGAATAACCGCACCTGCAGACTGTCTCCCGCCGAGGTAATAACGCCTGATCTCCAGCCTATATTGCCGGCGGGACCGACCATGACATGCTGTCCGAGGATGACGTCGGGCTTGGGGAAGCGGCTGAACATGACGTCGTCGATCATGGCGCGGGATCCGGTTCCGATCTCTTCCGCCGGCTGGAAGACGGCCATCAGCGTTCCATGCCATTGCTGGCGGCTCTGAGCCAACAGCGTGGAAGCACCCACGAGCCAGGTAACATGCATGTCATGTCCGCAAGCGTGCATCACCTTTACTGATCTTCCGTCTTCGCCGACCGCGGTAACGTCGCTTGCATAGGGCAAGCCGGTAGCTTCTTCCACGGGCAGGGCATCCATATCTGCACGAAGCATGACGGTCGGCCCTTCGCCATTTCGCAAGAGACCGACTACACCGGTTTTGCCGATGCCGGTTGTGACTTCGAATCCGGCAGCGCGCAAACGATCTGCTGCGAGTCCCGCAGTACGACTCTCCTGCATGGATAACTCAGGGTGGGCGTGAACATCTTTATAGAAGGATTCGAGATCCGGAAGCAGCGGCTTAACATTCATGGAGGCGTCCTTAGGCTTGCTATGGCAAGGAGCACGGTTCCGCTACGCGGAGCAGATTATATACGCCGAGGCCAGAGCTGGCTCAGGTGTGTACTGATGCGAACTTTACGCGTTTCGCTGTTCGGCGCGGGGCAGGAATGAGGAGTGGAATGCATCGGGGCAAGAGGAGTATCTAATGAATATGCGAATGCCGGCGATTTTCTTCGGACACGGAAATCCCATGAACGCCCTGCTGCACAACACGTACACGGAGCAGTGGGCAGCGATCGGGGCACGTGTGCCACGTCCGAAAGCGATTCTTTGCATCTCGGCGCACTGGTACGTGGAAGATGCCGCCGTGACGGTAAGCACAGCCCCGCGGACCATCCACGATTTCGGAGGCTTTCCGCGTGAGCTCTATGAGGTGCAGTACTCCGCGCCGGGAGAGCCTGATGTTGCGCGTCGTGTACAGCAACTGCTCGCTCCGCTGCCGGTCCGGCTTGATGACCGATGGGGACTTGATCACGGCGCCTGGTCGGTATTGCGCCATGTATATCCAAGAGCCGATGTACCGGTCGTGCAGCTCAGCATCGACGAGAGACAACCGGCTTCTTTCCATTACGAGATTGGTGAACGCCTGGCACCCTTGCGTGAAGAAGGCATTCTCATCGCGGGCAGCGGAAATGTTGTTCACAACCTCCATACGTACGCGTGGGGGAGACGCCCGCAAGAGCCTTATGACTGGACGGTATCGTTCGAAAGAAGAGTCCGTGAAGTGATACTCGCGGGAGAGCACAAGCCGCTCATCGATTACGAGAAGAGGCTGGGCCGCGAGGCACTGCTCGCCGCACCTACCCCTGACCACTATCTGCCGCTGTTGTATGTGGTCGGAACGCGCGCTAGTTCTGAGTCTGTTTCCTTCCCAGTCGAGGGTGTGGATGGTGGGTCGATCTCAATGTTGGCGGTGCAATTGAGTTGAGCAGCAGCGGCACTGCGTACATAGACGCTGGAGCATACGGCAGCACTAGGCGGGCTTACTCAGCGGCGATCGGTTTCCAGAGGTAGAAGTAATCGCCATCACTTGAGGTAGCGATCTCAATGTTGGTCTTCCTGGTTGCTCGATGGATCGCCGAACGGAGATCCGCTACTGAACCGGGGAAATCGCTCAGCGGGATCTTGATGGCGCGGCCTTGCTTGAGTTGATCCAATTCAGAGAGGACTTTTGCGAGAAGCGCATGATGGCGTCCCTTGCGTCCACTGGGCAGGTCGCTCTGCGAAATGGTCTCAAACTTTACGCTGTCTGGCTTCCGCGCGTTCATAACGTAGGCGAGCGTATAAGTAGTATCGGCCCGTATCCTTACCGTACTCTGAATATCTCTGAAATCAAGCCTAATCCTGTCGAATCAGTACGCCAAAAAGCGCCGCTGTCGTCGCGTTAAACCGTCGAGAAAAGGTGCTCTATAAATGTGCAAAAGATTCACCCCGTATGAGCTGCGCGGTGGTAGTGTCTGGCGTGGTAATGCGGTGGATTATGTACGAGAGCAAAGTACAAACGGTCGCTATCGACGAGGTCGTGGCAAAGTGGCGCTTTCGACACGGGGCCTGTCCATTCGTGCTGGTGGTGGATGACGACGAGGTCGCTGCGGAAACAGTCGCAACGGCCTTACGTGAAATAGGGTATGCGGTCGTGATCGCCTACGACGGCGAATCGGCGCTGCAGTTGGCGAGCCTAGCACCGCCCGACCTGATGATTACGGACATCAGCATGCCAGGAATGGACGGATTGGAATTGTCGATCCGCATGCATGAATCGTTCCCCAGTTGCAGAATCCTTCTATTTTCAGGGCTATCCGACGACTGCGAATTGCTTGTGGAGAATCGAGAGCGAGGATTCAACTTCCCCCTGCTGACAAAGCCAGCCCCAATGGCGGCCCTCCTCCAACTGGCGTGTCAGCAACTTCTTTCACCCACTACCCAACAAAAGACAGCGAAAGCTTAAGTGAAATATATGCATGATCATGTACTCAGCTCCTGGAAAGAAATAGCGGCATACATGGGAAAAGGCGTGCGAACCGTACAAAGATGGGAACTCGAGATGGGACTTCCCGTCCGGCGCCCTGGACGAGAACGGCACATTGTAGTCGCGTACATTGCGGACCTTGACGAGTGGGTGAAAGGAGACAAACGGTGCCGAATCGAAGCCGCTTCGCCACAAGAGCTGTGCGACGGCCCGGCAATCAGACCAACAGAGCAACGCAAACAGATAGCTGACGAACTGCGACGTTTGCACTGGCTGATCAAGAAGATGGAAGCTGCTCTTGCCCAGAATCGTGAACATGCAACCCAGTTTGCAAATGCCGTGCAGCGCCTTGCAAAAACGAGCAACGGCTGCAACTGAGAACGTTTTGAGGCAGAGCTCGGCTGGGGGTTGAACTTCGATTTCCTTAATACCTGAAAAATAAGCGCCACAAGTGCGTTTAGGCATGAGTTGGCGCGATGCGCTGACCGATTGTCGGTTAGCCTTTTGCGATGCCGACCCTCGCACGCCCCATTGGCCGAGATCCCATCGCAGTGTGCCGATTTCAGCGGGCAGTTGCGGCTAAGAACGTTACTGTCGCGCGCACCTTGAATGCCGAACTTCGCGCTCTGACATCGAGCCTCCGAATGGAATTCGCGAAGAAAGCACAAATCTGCGCCCAGATTCGCGAACAATGCGAAACCATGCGGCAGCAGGTCCGGATATTTCGGTTCGGCAAATCAGCAAAATACGTGATGTAAGCGCCGCTGTCCTACTCGTACCGCAACGCCTCAATCGGGTCGAGACGGGACGCGCGAAACGCTGGAATCATGCCGCTTACCAATCCTACGAAAGCCAGAATGACCGTGGAAACGATCACGCTTGACGGGGAGATGATGAGCCTGATGTCACCGGCCTCTCCGTGTTGGGCGAGAGCGCTGTAGAACGTGAGGTTCCCCACGGCGAACGAAATGATGTAAGCCAGCAGGATGCCCAAGAGGCCGCCCAAGAAGGTAATGGCCAAGGCTTCCGACAGGAATTGCACGAGGATATCCGTGCGGCGAGCACCAATGGCTTTCTCCACTCCGATCTCGCGCGTGCGTTGGGTGACGCTTACCAGCATGATATTCATGAGTCCGACGCCACCGATTCCCAGCGTGAGCGTGCCGATGAGCGCCAGCAGGACCTGGAGAGCCATGGTGATGAGACCAAATTGCGAGAGCTGTTCCATGAGGCTGAAAACAAAGAGAGCACGTTTGTCATCAGGCCGGAAGTTGTACTGCGTCGCGAGCGTGTTGCGAATGGACCTCTCGACTGATCCGTAGTCGGAGCCGAAGAAGTCGAGCCAGATCATGTCGATGTAATGCGTATCACGGAAATCGCTCATGGTCGGGAACGGAATGTACACGGCGCGATTGATGCTGTTGTCGGTGCCCTGTTGCGGCCGTGGCTTCAGCACACCGATGACTTCGTACGGTATGCCGTTGATGCGAACCCGTTCTCCAAGCGGAAAGCGGCCGGAGAACAACTTTTCCCTGGATTCCGATCCGAGTACACAAACGCGGGAACGCATCTGCATATCTTCGGCGTTGTAGAAGCGACCGAGGCTGATTTGCAGATTCTGGATCTCCTGGATTGCGGGATTCCCCGCCAGAATGCCCCAGGTATAGGATCGGCCTTCATAGCTGACGGGTGCTTGATAGAAGGATTGCGGGGTTATGCGGGTGATCTGCGGAACATTCACCAGAAGACGATCGATGTCATCGTGGGTGAGGCGGACACTCGTGCCAGCCTTATTGCCACCTGCCTGCTGAGACGTACGGCCACCAGCAATTCCCATCGCCTGCATACTCGCGTACGACCGGAAGATATTAACGATTGCGGTTGAGAACCCGGTTCCGTAGGCAAGCAAGAGCACGACCGTAGCAATGCCCCAAGCCATGCCGAGAATGGTGATGGCGCTACGTTGACGGTTCTGCCTAAGTGCGCCGTACGCCTGGACGAGAACGTCTCTGGGTTTGGCCATCGGCTACTCCTGACGAAGCGCTTCCACCGGCGTGAGCAAAGCTGCACGGCGCGCGGGGTAGAGTCCGGCGACGATGCCGGCGGTGGCCAGGCTGATGATGGCAAGCGCAGCACTGGTAGCGTAGATGTGAGGAAGTTCGAATCCGTCGATGGGAGGCGCAAGCTCGCACAACTTGGTTGCGCCATAGGCAGCTAAGACGCCTATACCCCCGCTGATGGCAGTGAGCATGAGTCCTTCGAGGAAGAACTGGAAGAGAATGCTGCGACGAGTGGCGCCCAAGGCCTTGCGCAGGCCGATCTCGCGGGTGCGTTCGGTGACCGATACCAACATGATATTGACGACGCCCATGGCACCGAGGGCGAGAGTCACCAACCCTACGGCGCCAAGGAACATATTCATGGCGTCGGAGATCTTGCCGACCATCTCGGCGGTGGCGATGGAGTCCCAGTCGTCAAAGGCATCCGGGGTGGCGGGATCGAAGTGGTGGTTGCGGGCAACGATCTTACGAACAGCTTCCTTTGCGTGGGCGTGCTGCTGACGCGTGATGGGCTGGAACACGACGTACTTCACCGAGTTCGCGTTCCCCTCCCCCTGCATGGGGAAATACATTGCCATGGTGCTATAGGGCATGATCAGTCGCATGTTCTGGTCGTTGTTGTTTCCGTGCCCGATCTTCTGAATTGTGCCAATCACCTGGAACGGCACCCCATTGATGAGCACGGTGCTGCCGAGAACCGGGCGGCCCGGAAACAGCAGGCGTACAAATTCCTGACCGATGACACAGACGTTTCGGCGCTCCCGCTCATCCTCCCAGGTGAGCCAGCGTCCCTGGGCGATCGGTTGGTAGCGGATGTCGTAAAACTGCGGCTCCGAGCCATCGACGTACCCGTTGCTGTTGCCGTAATCGCTGACGAGACGAAGATCGCCACGGTAGATAACCGGAGCAGCGTTGCGCACGTACTGAGAGCCGCGGATGTCGAGATAGTCCTGGTAGTTCAGGTAGTACTGACGAGAAGAGAGTTGGCTGCCACCGACCGACGGAACGCGTCCGTTAAAAATCTGCATGAAATCTTCGCCAAAGCCGGCGAGGTTCTTGTTGGTGCCGGCGCGAAAGCCCTCACCCAGTCCAACCAGCAGCAGCAACGATCCCACGCCCCAGGCAATGCCAAACATGGTGAGGAAGGAGCGAAGCTTGTGCATCCAGATCGCGCGAAAAACCTGCCCGAAGCTGTCGGCGAAGCGCCACATAAGCACTGCTACGGAGGTTTATCAAAGAAGGTTCCCGATTGCAGTGATGTTTGGCGAGGAGAGGTCCAAAATGGGAATGCCGCGGGCTTCCGACGATCTGTAACGCCTGGGGTACTTAGGATGGGTTCCCGCGCTCAGCTTACTTCTTGGGCTGCTCGATGCGTTGGAGCTTCAACGTCAGTGTGCCCCAGAACATCTTGCCGCGCATTTGCACGGGAATGCGGCGGGCGTCGTCGGTGTACCAGATCCAGATTTTGCCCTTCAGCTTGAAGGCTCCGCCACCTTCGGGCGAGACGCGAATTGTCTGAAAGGTTCCGGCCGGGACTTTGATCTGTTCTTTCGCTTCCACCCTGGTGACAACGTCGACGGTTTTGCCGCCATCGTTGATGGGAAATGTATAGGTGGTGCCGGGGATGAGCGGCAGGCTGCGGAGATACATGAACCCGGAGAGAACGTCGGTAACGCATCCGGGGATATCGTTTTCGACGTGCTTGCTCTCGTTGTTCTTGAGATTCGTTTCGTCGAGGACGGCCTTTCGGCGCGTGTAATTGAAGCTGATGAGGGTGTCTCGCTTGCGGAAGCCTTCTTCGGTATGTTTGCGCACGCCGATGGAACAGAAGGTCTTCGGGTCGTATAGAGACTGGAAGCTGTCGTGAACCGGGTACAGCAACGAAACAACGCCCTTGGATTCGGCGCTGCCGGTAACGCGCTGCTGCGTGCCTTCGCGAGAGAGTCCGAGGGTGACGGTGCCTGCGTCCCAGATGCGCCACTCGGCACCGAAAACGTAAGTCTCTTCGGGAAGAGTGAAGTTGGGCGCTGGCGAAAGGATGTGAGATATGGGGCCGATGGTGTCGGCGGACTTCGGCGCGGGCTGCTGCGCAGATGCCACCAGAACTAAGACAAATAAGAGACCGATCTTACCGAGATGCAGGAAAGGCAAATCCGCTCCGGATAATTAAGAATGAAACCACAACTTCTTAATGACGAGCGCGGCCAGCATGGCAATGGTGCCCGCTAACGCATTGTACTCGCGATGCTTAAGATAAAGCTCCCGTGAAAAAGTGCCGGAACCTTCGTACGCACGTGAGAAACGTGGGATGAGGCGCGGAACTCGAGAGCAGTATTCGTTGAAGTTCGGGAACATGCCGCGAAGGAAGGCTTCTTCCGAGCGAATGACGGGAACGTAGATGGCGATAAACATTACGGCGAGAAGAAGGACGATCCAGGGGCTGAGGGCCGCGACGGCGAATCCAGCGGCGATGATGATGGATCCGAGATAAAGCGGATTACGGGTGTAGGCGTAAGGTCCGGTGTTGGTGAGCTCGGCATTCTTCTTCACGTGTGCGGAGGCGGCAGCGCGGAGCGCGACTCCGGCAAGCGCGATGCCGGCACCGATCGCCAGCGACAACCACGTGGGGCGCGCGAGCCAGATATAGGCGATGGCGAGAAGGAATCCGAGAGGGACGCGAATGCGTCGCGCGATGCGGGACCATGTCATGCGTTCACTCCTTTGGTTGCGAGGAGTTCGCGGGCAGCGTGGAGGACTTCGGCGGCGGTGATGTTGAGGAGTCCAGCTTCGGCGTTTTTGACTCGCTTGTGCGAAGTGATGCTGGAGGGGTCACGAAGAACGATGCTCTTCTTGCTTTGTGGTCCCGTCCGTGCAGGATCCGTCGGCCCAAAAATCGCAACGATTGGCACATCGTGGAAGAAGTCGGCCAAGTGCAGAGGGCCTGTGTCACCGCCAATGAACAGCGAAGCGCGGCGGGTGACAGCGATCAGTTGCGAGATGGTGAACGTGGCGGCGATAGCGTGTCCGTCTGATTGGCTTTCGACGATGCGTGCGAGTTCTTCTTCACCCGGGCCGTAGTTGATCAGGCTGCGGATTCCCTGATTGCCGAGTTCGCGCGTGACTTCGGCGTAGCGTTCGGCAGGCCACTGTTTAGCTCCCCATCCGGCGCCGGGGTTGAGGAGGGCGAAACGTGGTCGAAGCCTCAACTCTGCAATCTTGTTCTCAGCCCAACTCTCGAATTCTGGCAGCGGATCGTATACAGGGCAGTAATACTCGTTATTGATGATACCGCCGTGTTGTTCCACTATCTTCTCCGCGAGTTGGCTATTCTGTTGGACTACATGGGTGGCGCGTGTGATTACAGTATTGGTATAGGCCAGCGACGCCGGTTTCTCCCACGGATCGTTGAATCCGTAACGCCGAGGCGCTCCGCTCAGCAGAGCAAAGGCTGCCGACTTGATCGCGCCCTGAAAGTCGACGACGATGTTGTACTTCGACGCACGGATCTCGCGCAGAGCCGTTAACACCTCGTGTCTTTTGTCGAGCGGATGTTTGCGCCAGCTGCGTGTATCGACTAGGTGACGGCGGGTAATGAACGGTATGGGGGCAAGCAGGTCTGCCCATCGCTTTTCCATGACCCAGCCAATTTCGGCATCAGGGAAACTGCATTTGAGCATGATTGCTGCCGGGATTGCGTGAAGGATGTCGCCCATCGCGCCGAGGCGGACGATCAAGATCTTCTTCGGGGTGGCGACAACAGAAGAGTCGTTCAATTCTTCTTCGCTGCCCCTTTACCTATTTGCTGGATGATTTCCGTTGCCGAGTGATCTTTCGGGTCGCCGACGATGGCGACGCGTCCGCCGTAAGAGGTGACGACGTCGCGCTCGGGGACGGAGTCGGCGGTGTAGTCGGTGCCTTTGGCCTGAACGTCGGGACGAATGTCGTTGAGCAGGGCGCGGACGTCAAGTTCGGGGAAGATGACAACGGCGTCCACGGGCTCGAGTGCGGCAAGGATTTCGGCGCGCTCGGATTCGGGCATGACGGGACGGCCGTCGCCCTTGAGTTGGCGGACGCTGTCATCGGCGTTGACAGCGACGATGAGTTTTCCGCCGAGGGCTTTCGCGGCTTGCAGATAGCGAATGTGGCCGACGTGGAGGACGTCGAAGCATCCGTTAGCCATGATGACCTGGTCGCCGGACTGGCGCCATTGGGCGACGCGGCGACGGAGATCCTCGCGCGAAAGTACTTTTGTCTGGCTCATGCAATTCGCATGTGCGAGGGCGGGCAGGAGTGTCCGCCTCGCACGTGAACTACAGCAGTTCCTCGTTCCAGTTCTCGAGGAACTTCGCCACGGAGCGCAGGAATTGGTCGGCAACGGCACCGTCGATGATGCGGTGGTCGTAACCGAGCGACACGTGACATATCTGGCGGATGGCGATCGAGTCGGTGCCGTTTTCGTCGGTGAGGACGACCGGCATTTTCTTGATCGAGCCGATACCCATGATTGCAACCTGCGGCTGGCTGATGATCGGTAAGCCGAACATCTGGCCGAACTGGCCGGGGTTGGTGATGGTGAACGTTCCGCCTGCGACATCATCTGGCTTCAGCTTCTTGGAGCGCGCACGATCGCCGAGGTCGGTGATGGAGCGCTGGAGTCCGACGATGTTCTTCTCTTCAGCGTTCTTGATTACGGGGACGATGAGTCCCCAGTCGAGCGCGACTGCGATGCCGATGTTGATGTTGCGGTGGTAGCGGATGTTATCGCCTTCGACCGAAGAGTTGATGATCGGGAAATCGCGGATGCCCTTGACGGCCGCGCGAGCGAAGAAGGTGGTCGGCGTGAGCTTGACGCCGTTCTTCTGCTCGAACTGCTTCTTGATCTTCTCGCGCAGGTTCATGACACGGGTCATGTCGATTTCGTAGATGGTGTGGACGTGCGCGCTGGTGTGCTTGGATTCGACCATGCGTTGCGCGATGATCTTGCGCATCGCGGTCATGGGAACGACTTCGCCCGGAAGCGGAGCCGCAGGAGCGGGAGCAGGTGCCGCAGGCTTCGCAGCCATGGGCGCTGCTGCAACTGGAACTGGAGCAGCAGGGGCCTTGCCACGGTTTTCGATGTAGGCGGTGATGTCTTCCTTCGTGATGCGTCCGCCGAGACCGGTTCCCTTCACCTGGGCGAGGTTGATGCCGTGCTCCTTGGCCATCTTGCGAACAAGCGGCGAAGAACGGATCTTCTGGCCGTCGACGGTGACTTCTTCCTCTTCGTGAACAGGCGCAGCCGGGGCCGGAGCAGCAGGCGCAGCGGCTTTCGCCGGTGCGGCAGGTTGCGCTGCAGGCGCGGGTGCAGCAGCAGGAGCGCCGGTGCCTCCAATGACACCGACGACGGAGTTCACCTGAACGGTCGATCCAGCTTGCGCCTTGATCTCGGTGAGCACACCGCTGGCGGGCGCGGGAATCTCGGCATCCACCTTGTCGGTGGAGATTTCGAAGAGCGGCTCGTCACGCTGGACTTTGTCGCCGACGTTCTTCAACCACTTGGTGATGGTGCCTTCGAAGATGGATTCGCCCATCTGAGGCATGATGACGTCAGTGGCTGGGCCGGAGGCGGTGGGTGCCGGTGGCGCAGCGTTTTGCGGTCCGCCTGCGGGCATCGGCGACGGATTCAGTTCCGGGCTGCCGATCACGGGGGCCGTGGCGGCTGTGGATGGCTGAGCCGAAGGAGTGGCCGAGGCGCCGTTCGTGGAATCGATGACGCCGACAACAGTGTTCACCTGAACGGTGGTGCCTTCCTGGACCTTAATCTCTTTCAGCACACCACTGGCGGGCGCGGGGATTTCTGCGTCAACCTTATCAGTCGAGATTTCGAACAAGGGTTCGTCACGCTGAACCTGCTCGCCGGGCTTTTTCAGCCACTTGGTAATGGTGCCCTCAAAAATTGACTCGCCCATCTGGGGCATGATCACGTCAGTCGCCATTTCGTCCTCTATATGTGCTAGTTGGAAGATGCTACTGGAGGCAAACAGAAATTATACGTGAGGCACGGGGGGTGTTGCAGGCGGGGATGTCACAAACAGGCTGCGGGTGCAGTTGCCTCGGTCTCATGCGCCCTCCTGTGCGCGCAAAAGCATGCAACCACACCCGCAAGGTTGAACTGCGGAGCATGTTGCCGCCGGCGGCCGCCTATGGCATGACGCCCTAGAGGGCTGGTCTGGGAATCGTCGCGGTTTCGGCGATATCACATACGCCAGGCGCTAACCGCCGACGGCAAGCTCGCTACCCCCGTACGGTAAGTACAGGGCAATTGGCGTGACTCACCACGCTTTGCGCGATGGTCCACGGCAAATGAGCTGAGGCTCGTGCGCCAAGTCCGCTGGACTTGTGCACACCCAGCACGATCAGGTCGGCTTGATGCTTGTGCGCAGCGCGCAAGATCTCCTCGACCGGATAGCCCCTGACGACCTCCACGTCAGGGGATGAGGTTAAGTTCGCCGCTGCCGGGAGCATTTCCTCCAACTGCTTGCGAGCGTTGGCTAGAAGATGCTCATGCAGGTA
Organism: Terriglobales bacterium; assembly: GCA_035561515.1. Classification (NCBI taxonomy): domain Bacteria; kingdom Pseudomonadati; phylum Acidobacteriota; class Terriglobia; order Terriglobales; species Terriglobales bacterium. The sequence continues at coordinate 16,302 of DATMXP010000043.1, forward strand.
AGCGGCTGAAACAGACCCTTCTTCCAGCACGTGCAACAGGGTGAGGCGCGCCTGGCTTTCCTGGGCGAAGCCGGACGCGTACGGAAGCGCGTGCCGTGACCCCTCGGAGAAGTCGGTAGCGAACAGCACCGACTGAAATCGTCCGTGGGTTAAGAGATTTGGGGGGACGTCTGGCCCGATGGTGAGCACCGGGCAGGGCGCAATGCGGAAGATCTCCTCGGCAACAGATCCGAGGATTAGCTTGCGAATTCCGGAACGGCCATGAGTTGCAACAACAACCATCGAAATGTCACATTGCCGGATGAGATCGAGCAACGTCATCTCGAGTGGACCCGTTTCCACATGCAGGTCGAGTTTGATACCCGCAAAGGCCGGGGAGCGCTCGAACGATTGCATCTCCTGTTTTGCGCGGGCGAGCAAATCGTGATGCTCCCAAGTTGCGGGTTCCAGTGCAGAGTGGAGGATTGGTTCCGGAGGAATGATGTGCAGTACAGCAAGGTCAGAGCCATGAAGTCTTGCAATGGCAGCGGCCTGCTCCATCGCCTTGTGCGAGGTTTCTGAAAAGTCGGTTGTTACAAGGATATGGCGTAATGCCAGGGTGGAAACTTCAAGATCGTGAACCGGGTGTACCGTTGCCATCGGACACCTCCCGGAAAACCGTCTTACTAATCTACCTGTAACTCCGGTTCTGCCCTGGATGCAGTGACATCTATCACCCGCAATTGTGCCCGGATGGCCATCCTGACGCGGATTGACGCCTTCTTAAGAGAAAAAATCTAAAAGGAGGAATATGGCGCGACAGAACTTTCCACTCGACGACCTCAGTTACGACCTGATTACGATCATTCACGAGAAATCGAAGGGGTTGGAGGCTTACGACCAGTACCTTCAGGATGCTCAGGGCGACAACGAGTTGCGGCAGGTGTTTCAGCAAATCCGCGACCAGGACGCGAAAGCGATCGAGAAGTTGCGGCAGCATCTCGGGCGAGTAATGCAGCAGGGCGGAAGAAAAGCCGCGTAGAGTCGTTCAGCTATTTGTTGTCCAGAACTAGGGATCTCGAGCACGCGTCGAGGTCCCCTCTCTATGGGATTTTGGGAAGGCCCCTGCTCAGATCGCGTCCGATCTTGCGCTCGTGCCACAAGCGGATCGGCTTGAGGTACGTGATGATCCCGAAAGCGGCGATAGCGGCCAGAAGGAGGGCGCTGCTGATCCAGACCAGCGCGACGGAGGCCTTGGTTTCCGCCATATGGGCAATGATGGCAGCATTGCTGGGCGTAAGCAGCAGGGCGAGAGCAAGGATGAGCATTCCCAGTCCGGCCAGTAACCCGGTGATGTTCTTGGCCCACTTTCCCCGCTCGTGGTACTCGGCGAACAGTACGTAACCGTACAGAACCAGGCCAGCGATGACGAAGAAATTGGCTCCCGCAGAGATGGCGAATCGGAAGTCCATGAATTTTAAGACGCGAAATTCGAGGAGCAGGTTGGGGCGTTGCAGCGGTTAAGTCCCGCATGATCAACGTTTGACACTCGCGCCTCAGCACCATTATTCTTGATGTTTGCACCTTGCTTCAGGACGCTGTCGTGGAAGTGTGTCTTTTTTCCCGCGTTCTACTGGCTGAGAGGGGACCGGGATGTTGATCAATGTTCATGACCTGCGAAAGAGGCAGAATGTCCTCGATTTTGAGCAGGAGTTTCCGCCGGAAGGGTTCGATCTCGGGGTAGATGTACGTGCGGTCCAAGCGGTAAAGACCAGCGGCCGAGCCACCCTGGTGGAAGAGCATACAGGACATAAAGGCACGCTGGACGATATCCGAGTAGCCGGGAAGCTGGCGACGGAATTGGAAGTACTGTGTGCACGCTGCCTTGAACCGGTGAAGCTCCCGGTCCACCGCGAGTTCGAACTGCTGTACCGGCCGCAAGGATCGGACGTAGGCGGCGGCAAGGAAGTGGAATTACAGGATAAGGACGCCGCCATAAGCTATTACGAGGGCGACGGACTCGCACTGGAAGACGTGGTGCGGGAGCAGTTGCTGCTGGCGGTCCCGATCAAGACGGTCTGCAAGGAAGAGTGCAAAGGTTTGTGCGCGCATTGCGGGCGCAACCTGAACACCGGGCAATGCGAATGCGCGCAGAGCGCGAGCGATCCCCGGTGGGAAGCACTGAAAGGTTTGAAGGACAAGCTACAGAAGTAAGAGAAGTAAAAGAAGATCAGGAAGAGGTTCAAGCAGTCATGGCAAATCCGAAACGGCGACATTCCAAGAGGCGCACCGCAACCCGCCGCGCCCACGATCACCTGACCACGCGCTCGGCCGCCGAGTGCCCCAACTGTCACGAGAAGAAGCTGCCCCATCGTGTTTGCCCGAAGTGCGGGTATTACAAGGGCCGCGAGATCGTGGAAGTCGAAAAGGCCAAGTAGTCTGCCGCGGTCTGTCCGCGCAGAACGCAGCAGGTTCTCATCTGCGAACGCCGATCGGCGAGTTTCGATACTAGTCCCAGCCTCGCAAGGATGATGCAAGAGCGGGGCGGGACCGAGGTCCACCAACCGAAAAATGAACACCGTGATAGCCGTGGACGCTATGGGTTCGGATCGCGCTCCGAAGCCTGAAGTCGAAGGCGCCATTCTGGCTGCGCGCAGTTATAACGTGCATGTGCTGCTGGTCGGCCAGGAAGACGTAATCCGGGCCGAAATGCGGAACCATCCCTCCGCGCAGTACCTCACAAACATCGAGATCGTTCATGCGGAAGAAGTCATCGGCATGGACGAGAAGGCCGCGCAGTCTGTACGGTCGAAGAAGAAGTCATCGATGCACGTTGGTTTGCGCCTGGTCCGCGACGGGCGGGCCGCCGGGTTTGCGACCGCCGGAAACACCGGCGCCGCGATGGCAACGGCAAAGATGATCCTGGGCGCACTGCCGGGTGTGGATCGTCCGGGCCTGGCAGCCGTCTTTCCGACATCGAAAGGCACTGCGGCAATCCTGCTGGACGTGGGCGCAAACGTGGATTCGAAACCACAGAACCTCGTGCAGTTCGCCATCATGGGCGAGATCTACTCGCGGAACATCCTCGGGACACATCGGCCGAGGGTTGGCCTGCTCTCCATCGGCGAAGAAGAAACCAAGGGCAACGAACTCACTCGCGAATCCTACAAATTGATCAAGCCGCTGCCGATCAACTTCATCGGCAACGTGGAAGGCCGCGATCTTTACAACGGGCACGTGGACGTGATCATCTGCGACGGTTTCGTCGGGAACGTGGCGCTGAAGATTTCCGAAGGCCTGGTGGAGACAGTCCGATATCTGCTGAAGGAATCGTTGAAATCCACGATTTCGAGTCAGTTTGGATTCCTGCTGTCGCGCAAGGCTTTTGCCGATTTCAAGAAGCGGCTGGATTATTCGGAGTACGGCGGTGCTCCCTTGCTTGGCGTGAAGGGTGTATGCATTATCGGGCACGGATCTTCGAACGCGAACGCTATCAAGAACGCCATCCGAGTGGCCGCCGAATTTGCCGAACGCAAAATCAACCACAAGATTGAGCAGGAAATTGCCTCCACCCGCGGCACGGGCATGCATCATCACGCGCAAGGACTGGCCGCCGGGCATGATCACGGACGACACGATGACTAACCCGATCGCATTTCTCTTCCCCGGACAAGGTTCACAGGCTGTCACGATGGGTAAGGAATTGGCTTCCCTCTACCCGGTGGCGCAGGAGACGTTTGACGAAGCCGACGCGGCATTGGGATACAAGCTATCCCAGCTTTGCTTCGAAGGTCCCGAAGACAAGCTGAAGATGACCGAGGTGACGCAGCCAGCGATCCTGACAGTGTCCGTGGCGGCGTTCCGGGTACTGGAGAGCATGGGCATCGAGCCGCAGTATGTTGCCGGCCATAGCCTGGGCGAATATTCGGCACACGTGGCGGCGGGAACGCTTTCGTTTCAGGATGCGGTGAAGACTGTACGCAATCGCGGCAAGTACATGCAGGAAGCGGTACCGTTCGGAGTGGGAGCGATGGCAGCCATCCTGGCACTTCCGCTGGAGACCATCCAGGAAGTCTGCGCCGAGGCAGCACAAGGTGAAGTTTGCGAACCGGCGAACATCAACTCGCCGGACCAGGTAGTGATCTCGGGCAATAAGGCAGCCGTCGAACGTGCCGCGGAAATGTGCAAAGCAAAAGGCGCGAAGCGCGCGGTGATGCTTCCCGTGAGTGCACCCTTCCATTGCGCCCTGATGCAACCGGCGCAGGACCGCCTGGCAGCCGACCTGAATGCGCTGACCTTCAATCCGATGGAAGTACCGCTCGTTACGAATGTGGACGCGAGGCTGATCCAGTCGCCGGATGAGGCTCGGGATGGGCTAATCCGGCAGGTGACCGGCGCCGTTCAATGGGATCGCTCGATGCGGCTGCTGATCGAAAAAGGCGTGAGCACGTTCGTGGAGATTGGCCCAGGAAAAGTGCTGTGCGGATTGATGCGTCAGATCGATCGTTCGAAGACTTGTTTCAATGTGGAAGACGAGGCCTCGCTGCAAAAAACGGCGGCAACTTTCATTGCCACGAAAACGTCGTAACCTATGGTGTAAAAAGGGTTTATCAACCGCCCGCCCGGGCGGTTTTTGTTTGCCTCCACGACATAATTACCAACGTAAGCCGTCGTGACCTTCGTGACGCAAGATTTCCGGAGGTTCATCGTACCATTGCGTAACCGCACATGGGTGCGACGCAGATGGTGGGTGAAAGCACATTGACGAGTGAAGCTGGGATGAAGCCATCCCGGTGGCTCACGCCGGTCGCCTGTGGCATTGGGCTTCTCTATGCCGCAGTCACTCTGGTGTTAAAGCCTTCGTTCGCTTTGACTGCTTTCGGCGACATCGCACAACTGATCCTCGCAGGATTGGTAACGGTGGCATTCGCGATCCCGGCGTTCTCATCCCGCGGACGAGTGCGCTCCTTCTGGGCGCTGATGACCGTGGGTGTCGGGTTCTGGTTCCTGTCACAGGCGATTTGGACCTACTACGAACTGGTGGCACGAATTGAAGTCGTGGATCCTTCGATCCAGGACATCGTGCTGTTCCTGCACCTGATCCCGATGATGGCGGCGCTGGCGACGCAGCCTCACAAGCCGAAAAAGATGGCGCCCGTTATTCCCTATTCGCTGGGAATGCTGGCGATCTGGTGGATGTACCTGTACTCCTACGTGGTGATTCCGTGGCAGTACGTGGCGCCGAATTTCGCCCGCTACGGCGCCGACTTCAATATTCTCTACTCGATTGAAGACCTGGCGTTCATGGTTGCGCTGTGCGTGCTGGCGTGGCGATCCATAGGCGCATGGAGAACACTATATTTCCGGCTGCTGCTCGGTTCGATGGGCTACCTGTTCAGCGCGTTGATGATTAACACCGCAATCGACGAGCGCCGTTATTACACGGGCAGCTACTTCGACCTGCCGCTGGTGTTCTCGGTAATTTGCATCTGCTGGTCCGCGACGAGCGCGAGGACACCCAACCAAGTGGATGAATCAGAAGAGGAATCGCGGGAATCGTTCACGGCGGAATGGCTCACGCGACTGGCGTATGTGGCACTGCTTTCGGTTCCTTTGATGGCGGCCTACGCACTGGAATTCGGTGACGAAACCGAGATTGTTCGGGACTTTCGAATCGGAGTTTCACTGATCGCGATTGTGACACTGGCAGGTTTGCTGTACCTGTTGCAACGCGTGCTGAGCGATCGCCTGCATCATTCGCTCATGGAAGTGCGGCATTCGAACGAAAAGCTGTCCGTGGCACGGGAAGCACTGGAGCACCAGGCCACGCACGACAGCATGACGGGCGCGATGAATCGGTGTGCCATAACCGAAGCGCTCGATCGTGAATTGGCGCGGTCCATCCGGTCGGGAGCCCGGGTGGCGGTATTGCTTATCGACCTGGATCACTTCAAGGACATCAACGACAAATACGGACACCACGCCGGCGACGTTGCGATCATCACCTCATGCGAGCGCATGCAGCAGTGTGTCCGGTCGCACGACTTCGTGGGCCGTTACGGCGGAGAAGAGTTCCTGGTAGTAGTTCCCGAAACCGAGTACGTAACGGCGATGGAAATTGCCGAACGCATCCGCGAACACCTCTCGGCGACACCGATCACGTGGTCGAACTACCAGATACGACTGACAGCAACAATCGGAGTTGCACTGTCGCGGCCGGGTGACACGGCAGAAGAGATCCTGCGCCGAGCGGACGTGGCACTATACAACGGCAAATCCATGAGCCGGGACACGGTGCAAGTTGTGGACGAAGACGTCCACGTGGCTTAGGCCAGTTCGGAACCATTCACGCGACGCTGCCGCAACTTCCAGATCACCAATCCAGCCAGGATCAGGACTGCTAAAACTCCCAGTGTTTCGGGCAGGTGCCGCTTCAGCAGATTCGATGTGATGCCGATGATCTGCTCGCCGAAGGCGATCACCAGCACTGACAGAATGGTGAACCGGGCAAGACGCCCGAGGAAGATAGCCAGCAGGAACTTGTGCCAGTCCATCTCAAATGCAGCGGCCGAAAGCACGATGAGTTTGTACGGCGTCGGAGGCGGCAACATGGCCGGAAACATCAGCGCAAGAAACTCGTGATCTTCAAAGGATTTCTTGATCTTCTGGAACTTGGCCTTGGGCATTCGCTTTTCGAGCAGCACTTCCCCGCCCTTGTAGCCGATGGCGTAAAGAAACATGCTGCCGAGGGCGGATCCAGCCGAGGCCATAAAGACGTATAGCCAGGCAAGATGCGGCTTCAGGTAAACGAAGCTGGCAACGACAGGGTCAAGCGGCAGACCTACGGCGGCGGAATCGAGCGCCGCGATGATGAAAACACCCCACGGGCCGAGCGGGAGAAGAACTCCCTTGAGCCAACCTGAGTAATGAGCGAGGAATGATTTTATCGAGTGCAATTTTTAATTCTAAATGAAGCTGCTTTTCAGGAACTTGAAACTAGGCCTTCTCGAGTTGGGCGTACTTTTCAACCAACTTCTTCAATCCGAAGCGCGGGAACTGAACCGTGATCTTCGCATCTTCGCCGTCGCCTTCACGCTGATACACCGTACCCTCCCCGTACTTGGGATGCTTTACACGCTGTCCGGGACGGAAGCCGCGTTTGCCGGCGGGCTCTTCCATTTTGATTTTCGGCGCACTGAACTTCTTGCCTCGCGAGGCAAAGAACTCGGCGATGTTGTCGATGGAGTTGTAGGTGGTTCCCGTGTAGCTCTTCTTCTGCTCTTTTACGCGGCCGTACTGCGGACGCTGATCTTCGTTCTCGTAATCGTAATGCCGGTCCTGCTCGTAATCGCTCTGGCGCGGAGCACGGGTTCGGGTGCGACCGGGAGTTCCGATATCTTCGATCAACTGCGGTGGAATTTCTTCGAGGAAACGCGAGGGAATGCTGGCCTCGGGCATATCGGTGCCGTAACGGCGACGATAACGCGCCCAACTTACGACGAGGGTATCCATGGCGCGGGTCATGCCGACGTAGGCGAGACGGCGCTCCTCTTCGACTTCGTCAGGATTTAGAAATGTTCGCGAATGCGGAAACAGCCCTTCTTCCAAGCCGACGAGGAAGACGAGCGGGAATTCGAGTCCCTTGGCGGAGTGCAGCGTCATAAGCGTGACCTGCGCCTTCGCGTCATATTGGTCGGCGTCGCTTACGAGCGCAGCGTGATCGAGGAACTCCTGTATGGTTTCACCGCGGTCTTTCGAATCCATGGCGGCATTCACCAATTCTCGAAGGTTCTCGATGCGTGCGAATGATTCGGGGGAGTCTTCCTCTTCGAGTGCCTTGATGTAGCCGGTACGGTCGAGCAGGAACTTAAGCAATTCGGCCACACTGCCGCGCGGTTGCTCGTCTTCGGGTTCGGTGGCGGCCGGCGTTTCGGATTCGGCGTTCGCACCGAACGAGAAGTCGGTATCGTCTTGCGCATTTGCGCCGAAGTCGAAGGAGATATTCTCGCCCTCTTCGACCGTGGGTGCTTCGGGTTCGAAACGATCTTCGACCTCAGACTTGCTTTCGTCCTCCCCGTCGCCTAGCCATTTCTGGAAGCTGCCGTCGAGAATGGAACGGCCCCCTTGGATAATGTCGCGAAAATTTTTCAGCGCAGCACAGGCACGGGGAGGCAGGAGCATGCCTTCGATTGCCTGGTTCATCGCTTTCCAAAGCGAAGCGCCCGTCTCAAGCGCGATTCGGTCGAGAGTTTCTGTGGTGCTTTTGCCGATACCTCGGGCGGGCGTGTTCACCACGCGCATGAACGCAATTGAGTCGTCCGGATTCTGGACAAGCTTGAGGTACGCGATCATGTCCTTGATTTCCGCACGTTCGTAGAACGAAAATCCGCCGACCACGTGATACTGCAAGCCGTAGCGGCGCATCGCTTCTTCAAACAGACGCGACTGCGCGTTGGTACGATACAGGACGGCAACTCTTGCGTCGGGATTGCCTTCGCGACGCTGGTTATCCAGATAGCGATTGAGGTAATCGGCGACGAACAGCGCTTCATTTTCGCCGTCTGGGGCTTCGTAGTAGCCGATCTTCGAGCCGCCTTCGCGGGCAGTCCACAGGTTCTTGCCCTTGCGCTTTACGTTGTTCGCAACGACGGCAGAGGCACCTTCCAGAATTGCCTGCGTGGAGCGGTAGTTCTGCTCGAGGCGGATGATCTTCGCTTCGGGAAAGTCTTTTTCGAATTCGAGAATGTTGCGGATGTCGGCGCCGCGCCACGAGTAGATGGACTGGTCTTCGTCGCCGACGGCACAGATATTGTGGTGCTCACCCGCCAGCGCTTTCATCAGCTCGTATTGCGGGCGGTTGGTGTCCTGATACTCGTCAACCAGAACGTACTGGAACCGGCGCTGATAGGTATGCCGAACTTTCTCCACCGACTTGAGCAAACGAACGGCTTCGAGCAGTAGGTCGTCAAAATCGAGCGCGTTGGCCTTGCGCAGCTCCTGCCGATAAATTTCGTATACGTGCGCGATCTGCTCGGTCTTCGGGTCGCCAGACTGGAGATAGACTTCCTGCGGGTCGAGCATGTGGTTCTTCGCCCACGAGATACGTCCGAGAACGTTGCGCGGCGTAAGTTGCTTGTCGTCAAGGCCGAGCCGACGGATGGCGGCCTTCACCACCTGTTGCTGGTCGGTTTCGTCGTAGATGGCGAAGTCTTTGGTGTAGCCGCTGTTTCCGATTCTGAGGGCTTCGATATCCCGCCGCAGAAGGCGTACGCAAAACGAGTGGAACGTGGAGACCGTAGGTTTTGAGACGGAGAATCCGCCGACAATTTTCTCGACACGCTCGCCCATTTCCTGCGCAGCCTTGTTGGTGAAGGTGACGGCGAGAACGTGATCGGGCGAAACGCCACGCTCCTGGAGCATGTAGGCAATGCGGTAGGTAATGACACGCGTTTTGCCGCTGCCGGCGCCGGCGAGGATGAGGAGCGGGCCCTCGGTGGTGATAACCGCTTCGTGTTGCTGGGGGTTGAGTCCGTGAAGAAAATCCAAAACGTAATCCTAACTTCTTATCGAACCACAAAGGACACGAAGTATCACGAAGGAATTTGAGAGATTTTCCTCAGTGTGACTGGTGTCCTTGGCGGTTAATGTGGCGTAGTTCGCGTTACACCTTCGCCGGGCTTCTTGGCGGCGCGACGCTTCTCGGCGCATTCGTCGCAAGGACAGAAGGCCCTCAGAAAATCCCATGAAAAAATGCCGTGCTCGTGGCCATCGTTCCAGGTGAACTGAATCGCGTACTTCCCTACAGCGCTGGCTTTTACAGGCTTCGGAGCCGGCTTGAACATGGGCAGCGCACCCGGCTTCGGCTTTTCGGGGTCTCCGGGCTCACGGTCGGATTTCACGCGCTCCTGGTCGCACATGGCGCAGGGACAAGCGTCGCGCAGGTACTTGAACGAATAATGGCTCTGATGGCCGTCCTTCCACGTGATGTCCACGCCTTCCCCGGTGGTCAGGTGGATGTTGACGGCTTTCGGGTCCGTCGCCCCGGCAATCTGTGGTACTTTGACCGGCATGTAGTTAGTATCGCATGAGCGAACGCTACAGCTCGGGTTGCCGAAATCACGCTATTCCGCTAAAATCAATGAGTTGCACGATAAGTTCTAACGTTTTCTGAGGAAGTCATGGCACAGGTATGTCAGGTTTGCGGCAAGAAGCCGCGCAGCGGTAACAACGTCAGCCACGCCCACAATGTGACCAAGCGGCGCTGGAACATCAATTTGCGCCCGGTCCGCGCCAAAGTGGCGGGTTCGACCAACAGCCGTAAGATGCGTGTTTGCGCGTCGTGTATGCGTAGCGGCAAAGTCGTAAAGGCGTAAGATCGCAGGTCTTGTTCAAAAGAAAGCCTCCCAACCGGGAGGCTTATCTGTGTTTGCTGGGAATCAATCACTCCTTCGTGTACTTGTTCCTCTTCTTCTCGGCGAAGCGTTCCAGGCCCAACTGAATGAGCCGGTCGATTAGCTCCGGATAACTTACGCCGGTGGCGTCCCACAGCTTCGGATACATGCTGATGGACGTAAACCCCGGCATGGTGTTGATCTCGTTCAGGTAGAGCTTTTCGGTTTTGGGGTCGAGCAGAAAATCGACCCGCCCTAGGCCGGAGCAGTCCACGGCCTTGAAGGCACCGATGGCCATCTGCTGCACTTCCTTCTGCTTCTTCTTCGAGATCTTTGCCGGGATCATCAATTTCGATCCCTCGTCGATGTACTTGGCGTTGTAATCGTAGAACTCAGCGGAGGGCACGATCTCGCCGGCCACAGAGGCAATAGGCTCGTCGTTGCCGAGCACCGCACATTCAATCTCACGTGCCTTGCCGTGCTTGCCTCCTCCGACTCCCTGCTCGATGACGATCTTGCGATCGTACTTGGCCGCTTCGTAGATGGCGCCATCGAGTTCGCTGCGGTCGTGAACCTTCGATATTCCGACGGAGCTGCCAAGATTTGCGGGTTTCACGAAGACCGGATACTTCAACTCTTTCTCAACTATCTTCCGGGCCTTCGCCGGGTCTTTCTCCCAGTCGCCGCGAAGTACGGTGACGTGTTTCACGATCGGCAGCCCGGCGGATTTGAAGAGCTTCTTCATGACGTCCTTGTCCATACCGGCCGACGAGCCGAGCACGCCCGCACCCACGTAGGCGATATCGGCGAGTTCGAGCAGGCCCTGGATGGTACCGTCTTCCCCGAAGGTACCGTGAAGCACCGGGAAAATAACATCCACGGAAATCGGACTAAGGGCGTGATGACCGGAATGTTCGCTCTCGAGCGGAATCAGCGAGGAACTGTCGGATGAAGGCTGGGGCGGTACGAGGACACCCTCACCTTTCGCGAGCACAGCAGCCGCTGAGGTTGCTTGCGGGTCGCCCGCACGAAGATGCTTTTCTTCCTTGTGTTCTCCACGCAGAAGCCGCTCGGCATGCGCGGCCGTAAGCCATCGGCCTTCCTTGGTAATTCCAATGGGAACGACTTCGTATTTCTTCTTGTCGATGTATTTCAGGACCGAGGCGGCCGAAAGCAGCGAGACTTCATGCTCGCCGCTACGGCCTCCGAAAAGAACACCTACGCGGATTTTGTTGGCCATCGTTTCTCATACTACAAGTGGAATCAGTGCCATGAATAGTGAACGCCAAGGTGACAAGTGGTGGGGCGGGCGCAAGTTGGCATGGTCTGCTGAAAAGCTCATCGGTGACCAGAGTAACTGTCGGATTCCACCGTTCAGTCCTGCTAATTGCTAGTTGCTGCTCGGTTTATGCGGTTGGATGGGGCGGCCGCACGGAAGTCGATGTACCTCTAGCACCAAGGTACTCTATCCACCTTAGGGCAGAGTTCCGCATCATGTGCATGTATGGGCCGAACGTTATCTGACGTGCTTCCGATTTTTGCGTGTGCTCACGAGTTTTCGTGGCCCCGGAAAATGTCTTCCGGAGACTACTACCAGGTGTGTCTGCGGTGCGGCGCAGAATACGGCTATGACTGGAACACAATGCGACGGACTGACAAGGTTCGCGGGACCGCGGTGCAGAACCGTGGCTCGATGAACCGTGCTGCAGGATGGAAGCCTCGCGCCCGCCGAATCCACATTGAGACCCCGATCCTCTACCGCAGTTCAGTGGAAGAAGCCTGGACGGAGGGCACAATCCGCAACGTCAGCCAGTCTGGCGTGTACTTCGTGACTGACTCTCCGATGCCGACGGCCACCGAATTGGAAGTCATCTTCACGATGCCGCAGGAAATCGCGGGCCAGAGTGAGGCCAAGGTCTTCTGCCGGGTCGAGATCATCCGGCGTAGCGGCGGCAAGGATGCGAAGCACCCGAACGGGATCGCCATCGAGATTCTGACCTGCGAATACCTCCACGAGCGGCGGCAGCCGAGAATGGCCGAAGCGCACGTCTAATTTCTGAGCATTTCAAGCTTCCAAAGCCCCGGATACTCCGGGGCTTTTCCTATTCTAAGCAATTTGTTTTCATCATGTTAATGAGGCATGGGAAACTCAACCCCTGTACTTGACAATAATACACTCATATTTTATGCTTCTTATGTATTTAGATATGCATCTAACCCGAGTGGTTAGGCGAAAACTTAATTAAGAAGATTCAGGAGGATTTAGAACCATGTCTTCGATGATCACTCGTTGGGATCCCTTCCGTGAGCTGGCCCAGCTACAGGACCGCGTAAACCGCTTGTTCCAGGAAACTGGCGTGGGTGGACGTGAAGAGGGTATTTCCACAGCTTCTTTTGTTCCCCCGGTGGACATCTATGAGACTGAGCAGAACATCGTGCTGAAGATGGAAGTCCCGGGCGTGGAACAAAAGGACCTCGACATCCGGATCGAAAACAACACGATTACTGTTCGCGGCGAACGCAAGTTCGAAAAGGAAGTGAAGGAAGAGAACTTCCATCGCGTAGAACGGCGCTATGGATCATTCCAGCGCAGCTTCAGCCTGCCGAACACGGTGAACACTGAACAGGTTTCGGCCGATTACGACAATGGCGTACTGAAGATCACGCTGGCCAAGCGTGCAGAAGCAAAGCCGAAGCAGATCAAGGTAAATGTCGGAGGCGGACAGAAGACCATCGAGTCCAAGGGCCAGGCGGCCTAAGTGCTGTCTCTGGGAAACGGTGGGGAGCGGCGAGGGCTGCTCCCCTTGTTCTTTTCACGCATTGATACCGAGTTATTGAGAGAAAACTGAATGGCAATACGTTGGGACAAAACAACAGTAAAAACGCAGGAAGCAATCCAGAGGGCGATCACACTCGCTTCCGAGAATGGGAACCCTGATTTGCAGCCGGCGCATGTGCTGGCCGCCTTGCTGGAAGATCGCGAAGGGATCGTCGTTCCGGTGCTGGAGAAAGTTGGCGCCGGACCGCAGCAGCTTTTGGCGCAGGTGAACGGGATCATTGAGCGATTGCCGAAGGTGTCGGGGGCGGCGGCGCAGCCACAATTGTCGAATGCGGCCTCGCAGATGTTCGATCAGGCTTTCAAGGAAGCCGACAACTTCAAGGACGAGTACGTCTCCACCGAACATCTGTTGCTTGCGGCAGCAAAGCAGAAGGGCGAACTACAGCAGATTCTGAATGGCGCGGGCGCGACTTACGACGCGATCCTAAAGGCGCTGACGACGGTTCGCGGCAACCAGCGGGTCACCGACCAGAATCCGGAGGCGAAGTTCCAGGCGCTTGAGCGATATGCTCGCGACCTGACTGACCTGGCGCGCCGCGGAAAACTCGATCCGGTGATCGGGCGTGATGAAGAAGTGCGCCGTGTGGTGCAAGTGCTAGCGCGACGGACGAAGAACAATCCGGTGCTCATCGGCGAACCCGGCGTCGGCAAGACGGCGATCGTCGAAGGGCTCGCGCAACGCATTGTTGCCGGAGACGTGCCAGAAGTCCTTCGCAACAAGCGCCTCGTCGCGTTGGATCTTGGATCGATGCTGGCGGGTGCGAAGTATCGCGGCGAGTTCGAAGAGCGGCTGAAGGCCGTGCTGAAGGAAATTGAGGAGTCACAGGGACAGATCATCCTGTTCATCGACGAACTTCACACGCTGGTTGGTGCCGGCGCTGCGGAAGGTGCAATCGACGCCAGCAACATGCTGAAGCCGCCGCTGGCTCGTGGCGAACTGCGTGCCATCGGCGCGACCACGCTGAACGAATATCGCAAGTACATCGAGAAGGACGCCGCGCTCGAACGTCGATTCCAGATCGTGTTCGTTGGCGAGCCGAACGTGGAGGACACGATCGCAATTCTTCGCGGGTTGAAGGAGCGATACGAAGTTCACCACGGTGTGCGCATCAAGGACTCAGCGATCGTTTCGGCGGCGACGCTGTCGCACCGTTACATCTCCGACCGCTTCCTGCCGGACAAAGCCATCGACCTGGTCGATGAGGCCGCGGCAGCGCTGAGCATGCAAATTGGCTCCGTACCGACGGAAGTAGACCAGCTTGAGCGGCGTCGGACTTCGCTCGAAATCGAGCGCCAGGCTTTGACGCGCGAAAACGACGTCAACTCGAAGGAGCGACTGGCTGAAGTTGAAAAACAACTTGCCGAGTTGAATGAGCAGATCAGCGCGTTGCGTGCGCGATGGGAGCAGGAGAAGGGCTCGATCAATCGTGTTCGCGAGTTGAAGGAGAGAATCGAGCAGTTGAAGCTGGAGCAGGAGACGGCCACACGCAAGGGCGACTACAACCGCGCTTCGCAGATCCAGTACGGTGAATTGCCGCAACTTCAGCAGGAACTCGACAAATTGAACGCGCACATGGACGGGAGCGCGTCGGGTTCGCGCATGTTGAAAGAAGAGGTGGACGAAGAGGATATCGCCCGCATCGTGTCGAAGTGGACCGGCATTCCGGTGTCGAAGATGCTCGAGGGTGAAGTGAAGAAACTCGTCGAGATGGAAGACCGTCTGAGACTGCGGGTGGTTGGTCAGGACGAAGCATTGTCGCGCGTGGCGAACGCGGTTCGTCGTTCGCGTGCGGGATTGAGCGATCCCAAGCGTCCGATTGGGTCATTCATCTTTCTCGGCCCGACGGGTGTTGGAAAGACTGAGACCGCACGCGCGCTTGCGGAATTTCTATTCGATGACGAGCACAACATGGTGCGCATCGACATGTCGGAGTATATGGAGAAGCATGCCGTGTCGCGGTTGATCGGCGCGCCTCCGGGATATGTGGGATATGAAGAAGGTGGTCAGTTGACGGAAGCCGTGAGGCGGCGTCCGTATGCGGTGGTATTGCTCGACGAGATCGAGAAGGCGCATCCGGATGTATTCAACGTGCTGCTGCAGATCCTCGACGACGGCCGTTTGACCGATGGCAAGGGCCGCACGGTGGACTTCAAGAACACGGTCATCATCATGACCTCGAACCTTGGTTCGCAGTACATGAAGGCCGAGGCCGAGCTAAGCGGGACCTGGACCTCCGAGAAAGATGCGGAGCGCAGGCTTGAAGAAACGCGCAAGCAGGTGATGGACGCTGTACACGCACACTTCAAACCGGAGTTCCTTAACCGCGTGGACGACATCATCATCTTCAATCCGCTGGAGCGGAAGCAGTTGATGCACATCGTTGAGCTGCGCCTCGAAGACCTGCGCCGGTTGTTAGCGGATCGGAAGATATCGATCGAGCTTACGGAAAAGGCGAAGGAACTGGTATTCGCGGAAGGCTACGACGTGGCGTTTGGCGCACGTCCGCTGAAGCGGGCAATCCAACGGCTGATCCAGGATCCGCTGGCGATGAAGATCCTCGATGGAGAAGTGCTACATGGCGATCATGTGATCGTCGATGCGAATCTATCGACGAAGCAGATCGAGTTCAATGTCAGCCACCGCGTGGGTGAAAAACAACCGGCGTGACACTTACCGTTCATGCGAGCCCAGCCTATTCGGCTGGGCTCTTTCTTTGAGCAGATCAGTCCTTATGGGTGGTGATGTAGTACTGGTTACCCCAACCGTCGCGAACGGTTCCGCTTCTGCCGAAGGGCAGATCGGCCGGTTCAGAAAGCGAGACGGCTTCTCCGGCTACAGCACGCCGGTACCAGGCGTCGGCATTGTCCACATACAGAAGAAAGGCGGCAGGTAAATGCTGCCACGGACCGTGCGCTTCGCTAACTTCAATGACGGAGTCGGTGAGGCGGACTTTAGCATGGATGATGCGATTCCCTTCTTCAGGAACGACTTCCACTTCATAAGGATCGGCGTCGAATGCTCTCTGTAGAAAACGGATGAACTCCTCGGCACCAGTGATGTGCAAATATGGCGTGATGGTTCCCAGGCCGGGACGGATGTAATTTCCTCCCTTATAGGTAGCGAGGTACCACTCGTTCCCCCAAGCATCTTTTAGCGCTGAGTCGCGGTCTCCGTACTCCTGGTCCGTCGGAGGCATCACTTCCGTTGCTCCGGCTGCAACAGCACGCTCATATGCGAGGTCTACGTTTGGCACATACATATGGAGTGCGGTTGGGCGCGGCTCCCCTTTCCACTCGCGCCCACCGCCGATCATCAGCATCGAGTCACCAACGCTGACTTCCAGGTGATATCCGCCCCCGCTGCCGATTCCCCGATAGGTCTCGCGTGCTTCGAAGGCTTTCTGGAGGAATTCCGACATTGCGGGCGGGTCAGAGTTGATGATGTAGGGAGTAAGTGTACGAAATCCGGGGCGAGCAGCACACATCGGAGACGATCCTCCTGATCAGGAATTCACTATCGAGTACTTTACGACAAAATCCGCCAAACGTTCGCGAGAGGGACATCACCGCACACGGGCAAGCCATCTGACTCTCGTCACAAGCATCATGAATAACATGATGGAGGAGAACTAAGGATGCGCAAGATTTTGTTAGTGTTAGCTCTCTGCCTTGGCGTCAGCATGTTTCTGATGGCGCAGGGTGGAGGTTCGGGTGGCGGTTCAGGGTCAGGTGGCACAGGCACGGGCTCTGGGTCTTCGACAGGCGCTACTACGGGTAGCGACCAGACCGGGAGCCAGAGCACTGGAACTTCGTCTACGGGTACCGGTGGCTCGACTTCCTCAGGCGCACAAACGGACTCTCAGTCGGGCACGGGCGGGATGAGCGGCTCCGCGGCCGGCCAGAGCGGGACCTCAGGTACAACGGGCTCGCAGGCTGACCAGAGCGGCACGAGCGGTAACGTGGGCGGCAGCCCTGACAGCGGAAGCACCACCGGAACTAGCGCGAGCACGTCTTCAGGCAATACGGCTCCAGCAGGTCAGGGAACGGATCAACAAGGCAGCGATAAGGGCGGGGGAGAAATCGCCCTGGCTACCATGGCAGCTCTCGGACTCGGTACCAGCTTGATCCGTCGCTACCGGAAGTAACACTCTCTCGCTGATGTCTTCAACAACGGTAAACCCTGCATGGCTCGGCGGTCGATGGCGTGACCGCCGGGCCACACTCATTGTTGCGCGCTTTGTGCTCGCGGCGCTTGCGGTCGGAGTGTGCTATAGCTTCGAATGGCATTGGCTCCGTCAATTAACTATGGAGCTGAACCTCCGTTTGGACGCGCTCCTTGGAGTAACGCTGCAACGCGTCTCCGAAACAACAGTGATGTGGCAGGGCGGTTTCTACCACTACGTGATCGCGTGTACGTTCGCCGACGCGTGGTGCGCGTCTATACCTCTTACCTGGAACCAGCGAGCCACGCTTCGTTCCAACCTTCTCTTCCTTGCCGGATTCACATTGGTGCTCTTCGCGGTCAACATCGTGCGTCTCAGCCTCTCGGATGTACTGGTGGCACGCGGACTTTCGTGGAACATGGGGCACAACGTGGTAAGCGGGATCTCCTATTTTCTGCTCTGGAAATTCGTGTGGTGGCGGCTAATGGAATTTGTGAGACCTGCTGCGGCTGAATCGGAAGCTCAGACGGTATAGCAGCTATTTTCGGTCCTTGTTGTTCGGCGGGGTGGGTGGAACACTGACACGGCGAATCGGGATGATGGCGCCCTGAGCTGGGTTTGGCTGGTGAATGCGCGCCATCATTTCCTGTTGCAGGCTCCGCATGAATTCCTTCATTTCCTTTTGCATCTGGTCCATGCGTTCCCGCATTTGCAGGATGATGGCGATACCGGAAATGTTCACGCCGAGGTCACGGGCGAGGGTGAGGATGAACTCCAGACGCTCGAGATCTTCGTCAGTGTAAAGGCGGGTGTTCCCTTCCGTACGGGATGGCTTCAGCAAGCCCTCACGTTCGTAGAGCCGAAGGGTCTGCGGATGAATTTCGTACATCTCCGCGACGGAGGAGATCATGTAAGCGCCTTTGGATTTACGTTTAGCCATGCAACAGGGTCCTATCTCTTGCGATCAAGCTGAATGGTCACTCCACGAGTTTTCAGCACTTGGTACTCAATTTCGCCTGCAGCATACGTCACACCCAGAGTTCGAGGACCGATCCAGTTTGCTTCGATGGGGCCTGATGCGTTTACCAGTGTCAGCACCTCAAATCCGTCCTTAACTCCGTCCACTTTCGCATTGCTCAATACAACGTGGACGCGGTCCGCAGCTGCCGCTCCACATTCGGTTCTAAACAGAGTTGCCTTCGCGGTCGAGTCGGCATTGGTGGTGGTGTGATCGACTGTGATATCGCAGAAACCTCTAGTAAAGCGGTCAACCAAGAAATTTCCGCCTAAGTACACCAGCGCAAGCAATCCGAATACGGCTAGACCGTTCCAGGCCCACGAAATGTAGCGCGGCCTAAAACTGACAATACGCTGTTCCTCGACAGAGGTCATACTTCTCAGTCCTCACCTTGCGGAGATACTCCACACATCATGCAACAACCCTTTCCACATGATCTGCCGCGTTTTGCGCAACCCATTTTTCTCCGCCACACGCGCAGACGCAACGTTTTCCGGACGGATGAGCGAAATCACATGATCCACTCCGGCATTCGCCAGGGCCCAATCGAGGCACGCTTTCGCAGCTTCGGTTGCATACCCACGGTTCCAGTGCGAACGATGGAAGTGGTACCCGACTTCCAATTCCGGCCCGGTTTCCAGGTCCTGCCAGACCATGCCGCAGTCACCGATGAACTCACCCGTTGACTTCAACTCCACGCCGAAGAGGCCATATCCATACTCCGCGTACCGGTCGGCATTTTTCGCAATCCATTCCTCCACAAACTCCCGCGAAAACGGCGCCGGATAGTGCAACATCGTCTTCGCGTCGCCCAGATATGCGTGCATCGAGTCGAGATCATCAGATCGCAGGTAGCGGAGTCTCAGCCGTTCGGTCTCAAGCACACAGGTCATTAGTTCTTAGTATTTGGTCGCTAGCCTTCACGTTAGACCCGCACCACTAAGTACTAACTACTAACGACTAAATACTAGATTTCCTTCCACAACTCCGCCCGCGGATCTTCCGGGTTCAACTTCGCCAGTTCGCGCAATATCTCCTTCGACCGCTCATCGTGCACATGCGGAACGGTGATCTTCACCTCCACGATCTCGTCTCCGCGATGGCCTTCCTTCGTTGCCGACGGGACACCTTTCTCCCGCAGACGCAGTTTCTGCCCGGACTGGGTTCCGGGAGGAATGCGCAGCAGTGCGCGGCCGTCGATCGTCGGGACTTCCACCTTCGCGCCCAGCGCAGCTTCGGTCGGCGACACGGGAACGGTCAGGTAGATGTCATCGCCCTCGCGCCGGAACACCGGATGTGAACCCGTCCGAATGATGATGTAGAGATCGCCGGGAGCTCCGCCGCGCGGGCCGGCATTTCCGCGACCCGCCAGACGAATGCGCTGGCCGTCGCGGGTGCCCGCCTTGATTCGGACTGTAATCGGCTCGCTGCGATTGACCACCCCCTGACCACCGCAGACGGAACACAGCGTGCGCGATTTGCCACTTCCACCACAACGCGGACAAACGGTGTTGAACTTCATGCGTCCGCTCTGCTGCTGTATGTGGCCTGATCCTCCGCACTCCGGACAAACACCGGGTGCTTCCAGGTAGCCCTTGCCATGACAATTGCCGCAACTGGCCAACCGTGTAATGTTCAGGCGAAGCTCGTCGCCGCGGATCGCCTGCCAGAATCCGACGTTGACCTGGTACTCAAGGTCGGTGCCGGGCTCGGGGCCTTCCTGTTCCATGCCGAATCCGCCGCGCTGACCTCCACCGAAGATGCCGGAGAAGATGTCGCGGAAACCGCCGCCGGCGCGACCGGTCTGTTGCTGGGCACCAGCGCCACCACTGAAGATGTCAGAAAAATCGAACCCGCTGAAGTCGAACGGGACGCCTTGTCCTTGAGGACCGCCGCCAGGAGTGGGGCCGTATCCGCCCTGTTGCGCGCGCGCGTAGGCCTCTGCCGCGGCAGGATCGATCTGGTCGGAGTAGTACCCGAGCTGGTCGTAGAGCTTGCGCTTCTTCGGGTCGGAAAGGACGTCGTTCGCTTCCGATATTTGCTTGAACTTTTCTTCTGCTGCTTTATCGCCCGGGTTGACGTCGGGGTGATATTTGCGGGCAAGTTTGCGGAACGCCTTCCGAATGTCTTCGGCGGAGGCCGACTTCTTCACCCCGAGGGTGTTGTAGTAGTCCTTTTTGGTGGTTGCGGGCATTCAGTAATTAGTACTTGGTAGTTAGTATTTAGTCCTTCGCATCAACGATCTCAAGAAGAATGCGAACCACACGAACTGTATCGCCAATTCTCATCCACAAAAATGAGAGAGCCACGGACGAACACGGAAAGTAACGGAGTGAATCCGTGTCCGTGACATCCGTGGCGCGTTCAAAACAGCGCGAGCGAGACGCTGGCACTACTTACTTCTTGTCTTCAACGTCCACGTATTCGGCGTCGATCACGCCTTCGTCTTTCTTCTGCTGCTGGCCTGGGCCTGCTCCGTCGGTGCCCGGAGTCGGTCCAGCCTGCGGACCACCCGGTTGCGCCTGCTGAGCTGTCGCCTTATACATCTGCTCGGCCAGCTTGTGCGAAGCCTGGGTCAGACGTTCCCGCGCGGAATCCATCTGCCCCTTGTCATTCGACTCGAGCGCCTTCTTGGCATCCGCGAGGGCGTTTTCGACCTGCTGGCGCTCATCGCCGGAGATCTTGTCGCCATGCTCGCGGAACATCTTTTCGATGTTGTAGACCATACCGTCGAGCTGGTTCTTCGACTCGATCGCCTCGCGCGCGGCTTTGTCCTCGGCGGAGTGGGCATCGGCTTCCTTCGCCATGCGCTCCACTTCTTCCTTCGATAAGCCCGACGAGGAAGTGATGGTGATCTTCTGGTCCTTGCCGGTTGCCTGGTCTTTCGCGGTGACGTTCAGGATGCCGTTCGCGTCGATGTCGAACGTGACTTCGATCTGCGGCACGCCACGCGGCGCCGGCATAATGCCCGTCAGATGGAACTTGCCGAGCGTGCGGTTCTGCCCCGCCATCGGACGCTCGCCCTGCAGCACGTGAACCTCAACCGAGGTCTGACTGTCTGCCGCGGTCGAGAAGATCTCACTCTTGCGAGTCGGGATCGTGGTGTTGCGCGGGATCATCGGCGTCGAAACACCGCCCAGCGTTTCGATCGACAGCGTCAGCGGGGTCACGTCGAGCAGCAGCAGGTCTTTCACTTCGCCGCCGAGCACACCGCCCTGAATTGCCGCGCCGATTGCGACGACTTCGTCGGGGTTCACTCCCTTGTGGGGTTCCTTCCCGAAGAGATCTTTCACCAGCTTCTGAATCGCAGGCATACGCGTCTGGCCACCGACAAGCACTACTTCGTCGATCTTGTCGGCTGTAACGCCTGCATCCTTCATCGCCTGACGGCATGGAGCAGTCGAACGCTCAATGATGTCGCGAACCATCTCTTCCAGCTTCGCGCGGGTGAGCTTCTTAACGAGGTGCTTCGGACCGGTCGCATCTGCCGTGATAAACGGCAGATTGATCTCGGTCTCCATCGTGGTAGAAAGCTCGATCTTCGCGCGCTCTGCGGCGTCACGCAGGCGCTGAAGGGCCATTTCGTTGCCCTTGGCGCGGAGGTCGAGGCCTTCGTCTTTCTTGAACTCGTCGATAAGCCAATCGACGATGCGCTGGTCAAGGTTGTCGCCGCCGAGGTGCGTATCACCGTTGGTGGATTTCACCTCAATGACGCCTTCGCCAACTTCAAGAATCGAGATATCGAAGGTGCCGCCACCGAAGTCGTACACAGCGATGGTTTCGTCCTTCTTCTTGTCGAGCCCGTATGCAAGCGCAGCGGCCGTGGGCTCGTTGATGATGCGCTTCACGTTCAGACCGGCGATCTGGCCGGCGTCTTTCGTAGCCTGGCGCTGTGCGTCGTTGAAGTAGGCCGGGACCGTGATAACCGCGTCGGAGATGCTTTCACCGAGGAAGTCTTCGGCCGCCTTCTTCAACTTCTGCAAGATCATGGCCGAAATCTGCGGTGGCGTGTGCTTCTTTCCCTGCGCCATGATGGCGACGTGGTCGCCTTCACGCTCCACCGTGTAGGGGACCATCTTCATTTCTTCGTTTACTTCGTCGTAGCGGCGTCCCATGAACCGCTTGATCGAGTACACCGTGTTGCCGGGATTGGTGATGGCCTGACGCTTCGCGACCTGACCCACCAGTCGCTCACCCGACTGTGTAAATGCAACGACAGAAGGGGTGGTGCGACCGCCTTCTTCGTTCGCGATGACCTTCGGCTCGCCGCCTTCCATGACGGCCACCACCGAGTTGGTGGTGCCGAGGTCAATACCGATAATCTTTGCCATTGGAATGGCCTCCTTCTGGGAACTGCTTATAAGTGCTCATAAATGCGCGACTTACAGGTACTCTGACCTTAATAACACCAGCAATATAGAACTTGAGTGTCTTACTGTCAAGTTTTAGATGTCCTCGGATGCCTTCCGGTTGCAGTTCTTCGTCTGTTTTTAAGGACTTGCAGCCGTCTTTTTATGCCTGTATTGATGATGTCGGGATTGGGAGGAGAGTTCGTATGCCTTGTCGGCTTGAAGATCTGAAGAAAGTTCCCTTATTCGCCCTGCTGGACGACGAGGAAACTGCCGTACTTGCCGGGCAGGTAGAGTTCAGGCGATTCGAACCACGACAGCGCGTGTGGAAGATCGGCGACCCGGGCGGTCGAGCCTATGTGCTGATATCCGGTGCGGTACGCGTAACCACGGTGGACGAGGACAATCAGGAAGTGCTGGTAGATCAGCCAGCTCCCGGCGAATTCTTCGGCTTCGCCTCTATGCTCGACCATACGCCGCACCAAACGGAAGCGGTCGCCGACGTGGAAACCGAGTGCATAGAGGTAGACCGGCACGACATAACGGTCCTGATCGAGCGAAAGCCCCACGCGGGACTCGACATGATGACCGTCCTCGGGCGCCAGTTCCATCACGCGCAGAAACTCGTTCAAATCCGCGCCAATCGCAATCCGAACGAGATCATTGAAGAAGAGGAGACCTTGGGTGAGAAGATTGCGGATACCGTAGCCTCATTCGGCGGCTCGTGGACGTTCATCCTGATCTTTGCCGCGTCCCTGATCAGTTACGCCACCCTGAACGTGAAATTAAGGGACGCCGCCTGGGATCCTTATCCGTTCATCCTGCTTAACCTGTTTCTATCAATGCTGGCCGCTGTGCAGGCGCCGGTCATCATGATGAGCCAGAATCGCCAGGACAAGAAAGACAGGCTGCGTAGCGAATTGGACTTCGACGTGAATCGCCGGGCGCACAAGGAGATTCAGGGTCTCGCCAGCAAGCTCAATTTCTTGAGCGACCGGCTTGGAGACCTGGAAGACCTGCTTCGAGCAAGAACACAGACAAAATAAAAGGCCGGGATCAATTCCCGGCCTCAGAAAAGATCGCAAATCAGACCGAAACCGCAACCATTTCCGGCGCACCGATCTGGGCGCGGATGGCCACGGAGAGCCTCCGGATTCCTTCACGGATCTGTTCCGGCTTTGCGTTGGAGAAGTTCAGACGCATGTTGTTCGCTCCCTTCCCTTCTTCGGGATAGAAGCAGTCGCCCGGAACGAACGCCACGTTCTGGTCAATGGCGACCTTGAGCAGTTGATTGCAATCAGTGTTTTCGGGCATCGTTACCCAAAGGAACAGTCCGCCAGCGGGCTCGGTCCACTTTACCTGTGGCGGGAAATACTCCCGCATAGCGTCAATCATGATGCCGCGACGCTCGCCGTAAACCTGCCGGATGGTCTTTACGTGGGCGTCAAGGAAGCCATCGCGTGCGACTTCGTACACGATCATCTGGTTGAACGTGCTGGTGTGGAGATCGGCCCCCTGTTTCAACTGTACCAGCTTCGCTATAACTTCGGTGGGAGCCACAATCCAGCCCAACCGGATTCCCGGCGCCAGAGTCTTAGAGAAGGTACTCAAGTAGATAACGTTACCAAGAGAGTAACCGTTATCACGGCGGAGGTTCTCCCTGTCCAGAACCACCAGCGGCGGCAGATGTTCGCCTTCATAACGCAGTTGACCGTACGGGTCGTCTTCGATGATCGGAATGCCGTATTTATTGGCCAGGAAAACCAGCTGCTGCCGCCGCTCGAGAGAGAGCGTAACCCCGCTCGGGTTCTGGAAATTCGGCAGGATATACATGAATTTCGGGCCCGAACGCAGCGCTTCTTCGAGAAGATCTGTACGAAGACCGTCATGATCGGTCGGTACGCTTACGTACTCCGCGCCAAATACATTGAAGGCCTGTAGAGCGCCGAGGTATGTGGGGGCCTCCACCAGCAGCCTGTCCCCCCGGTTAATGAGCAGTTTCGCGATCAGGTCTAGTGCCTGTTGCGATCCGCTGGTAAGCATAACGTTGTCGGGGGTAGCGAGGATTCCGTACCGCTGGAGGTTGGCAGCGATGGCCTGGCGCAAGGGCAGATAGCCCTCCGTTGTACTGTACTGCAAAGCGGCCGGGCCCTGCTCGGCCAGCACCTTCCTGCATGCCTCCTGAAAACGTTCCAAAGGAAAGACTTCCGGGGCAGGCAATCCGCCGGCGAAAGAAATCACTTCCGGTCTTTGAGTGAGCTTCAAAAGTTCGCGAATCGCGGAGCTCTTAATCGTGCGGGTTCGTTGCGCGTAACGATGCGACCACGGCGTTCCCATAAAAGGGCCTCCGCACAAAAACTACTTAAAAATGGCGCAAAATTGCAGTGACGTAGATTACCGAAGTAGGGTTACACTCTCGTTAAGCAAGAACAAAGAGTTGGCTGCTTCTACCGTGAAGCGCGGCAAGGACACTTCGCTTCCGCAGCCATTGTCGTTAGGACAGGTTCACTGTACCAAGAGGTTTGCACGTAACACGAAACCATCCAATGGCGCATGGAACGCCACTGGATGGAGGTAAAACGGGGGTTAGAGGCGCTCGATACGCTTCAGTTCGGCCTGGAGAGCAGCTTCAATTTCCGTTGATTTTCGTTCGCCGCGTGCTACACGACTTACGTACGAACGATCAACACCTAATTTACGTGCGACGCGACTGTACAAACCTCGATACAGTTGATATCGCTTGAAACTCGATTGTTTGTTATTATTCGCTGTCACCAACGGTGACTCACCCTGTTACGAGAATTTTCGTACTGGGAAACTAAGCTATAACTCACAAGTTACAACTGTCAAGGACGAAACGTGCGCGCTGCAGTTAAACTCGCTAAACCAACCTGGGCGACCCGGATCGAAAAGCTCCGGGCACGTCTAAACCTCAGCCAAACAGAGTTCGCTAACCGCCTGGGCGTTTCCGCTATGGCGGTGTCCAGATGGGAACGCGGTATTAACGAACCTCCTGCCAAGTGTTATGTCACGCTCGGTAAAATGTCCGGCCCAGACGAGTGCTGGTTTTACTGGGAGCGGATTGGTATTAACAAGCGCGACGTGGCGAAGATGAGTTAATACAGTAACCCAATAGCAAGCCCCGAACCTTGCGGTTCGGGGCAAAAACTCTTGTTTTGGAGGGCGTTTAGGCCGTGCTTTGCATGGACGAACCCCGGAGGAACGTTGGACTCCGCCGGAGATAGTCCTGAATCCGGTCCCGGAAACTGCGGCTCAAGGAAAGCTCCTTTCCTGTCCGCAGAACGACGATATACTCGCCGTTATTACAAGGCTGTAGCTCTTTTATTTTCTCCAAGTTGACGATGATCGAGCGATGAATGCGCATGAAGCGCCGGCGGTCGAGTTTCGCCTCGAAAGCGTTCATGGTTTCACGCATAAGATACTCATCATGGCCGGTATGAATGCGGACGTAATTCGCGGCCGCCTCCACCCAGTCGATCTCTTCCGATTTCAGGAACACCACCCTGCCCCCGGTCTTGATAACCAGCCTGTCAGACGGAGGCGCTGGTTGCGGCCGAACGTCGTGCATCATTGCCAGTAACCGGGCGGTGATATCGCCGCTGCGGGAGCGTTCAATCTGGGCTCGCGCCCTTTGCAGCGCCTTCAGGAAGCGTTCCTGGTCAAAGGGCTTTAGCAGGTAATCCAGTGCGTGGGTTTCAAAGGCCTGGACCGCATACTGGTCATAGGCGGTCACGAAGATCACGACAGGCATACTCTCGACGCCGACCTGCTCCAGTACACCGAACCCATCCAGTTCGGGCATTTCCACATCCAGGAACAGCAGGTCAGGCTGGAAGTGATCGAGGGCTTCCACTACTTCTTTGCCATTCCGGCACTCAGCCACGATCTCCACATCTTTTTCGCCCGATAGCAGGCGCCGAATACGGTTTCTTGCTAACGGCTCATCATCAGCGACAACAGCTCGGATCATCAACGTACCCCTTCGAGCATTGGACGCACGTCGGGATGAACCGTTAGCGAACCTTTTTCGACCTGCGGCTGAAGCAGAACGGACGAGTGATACGGGATGACAATACGGGCCTGTAGCCCACCCTCGGGCCGATTGTTCAGTTCCAGTGCGTAATTTCGCCCATACAGGAAGTCGAGGCGCGCACGGGTGGTGCTGAGCCCAATTCCAAAATTGGAAGCCACCGAACGTCCGCT
The DNA here is from genome assembly GCA_035561515.1 of Terriglobales bacterium. Taxonomy (NCBI): domain Bacteria; kingdom Pseudomonadati; phylum Acidobacteriota; class Terriglobia; order Terriglobales; species Terriglobales bacterium. Next base: position 43,265 of record DATMXP010000043.1, read on the forward strand.
TGTTTTTAAGCCCGGACCGTTGTCATCGACCGTAACCAGAACCTGGTCACCTTTCTTCTCTGTCCTGATCTGAATCAGACCGTTCTCGGCTCTCCTCGAGATCCCGTGCCGGATGGCGTTTTCCACAATCGGCTGTAGCAGCAGGTTGGGCACCCGGGCATCGAGAGTTTCCGGAGCGATGTCGAGCGACACTTTCAAGCGATCCTGAAAACGAGTTTGCTCAATTTCCAGGTAGCCCTTCACGAATTCAAGTTCATCACGCAGCGTAACTTCCTGAGTGCCGATGTTCTCCAGCGTGATGCGCAGCAGATCGCTCAATCGGGTGATAACCCGCTCCGCGACGCTAACGTCCTGATGCATGAGCTCGCTAACGCTGTTCAGCGTGTTGAATAGGAAATGCGGGTGCAACTGCACTTTCAGCGCCTGGAGCTGGGCCTTCGCCAGTTGGGCCTCCAACAGCGTCGCTTGAAGCTCGCGGTCGCGGTAACGCTGGTAATAGAGCCATCCGTGCACAAGGATGACAATGCTCGAATAGATGAACAGGTCGTCGCTGCCGCTGGCGAGAAAGTTCCGGCGCAACGACTGAAGGTAGGTCTGCTTTCGCGCAAGTTCGGGCCAGATCCACGGGTCAAAGGCCGTGATGATAATGCCGTGCACCACAAGGACGGCAGGCGCCGCAATTACGTGCATCATCACCGAACGAAACCACTTTGTTTTTTCGATGGTGAATCGCTTCGCCATCCAGATCGTGAATGGCGTAAACAGCGGTCCCCAGAAGGAGTAGGCCACAAAGTACAGCGGCGCGAGGTGGATCCAGGTGGTAGGCCTTCCTATAGCAAGGCGCCAAGAATAAGCAAAAGTTGTACAGGTCGCCGACCACCCCAGCCAGAATAGAACAATGAGGCCCCATTTCAGAGTGGGAGTCATGCGATCCGGTGTTATGCGCATCTGGGACCCTCCAGTCCGCACTGCACGTGAACGAATAATGCCTTGCCTGAGCCCAGAAACATTACTCCTATTTTCCGTCCAAACAAGGGTTCCCGTCGAACTTGGCGGAAACCCAAGTACGTCTATCCCGAAGACTTGGCATCTCATCCCAACCTGATTGCCCAGCGTGAACTTCCGCCCGAAACTGAGCGTAATCAATACTGGGGTTAGGGTAAGAACCCCACGTAGGCCCAAGTCTCGGTTTCACGATCGTTGCGGAGTGGAAGTATGAAACTCGTTTCCGTGTTGCTGTTGTGTGTTTTCGTCGCCGGCACTGCCTTGGCCAGCGAAAAGGCTCCGAGCTTCTCAAGTTCCGCGCGGCTGAGCGGCAGCAATGAACTGCTGCTTCCGGCCAATTATCACAGTTGGGTGGTGCTTTCGCCCTCCGCTCCAGGGATCCCGAAGCATACCCACAAGCACGTTGCGAGCAAAGTGTTCGTGGAACCAACGGCGTTCGAGCACTTCAACAAGACCGGACAGTGGCCGAACCGTACCGTTATCGTTCTGGAGATGCGCAATCCCAAAGCGGCAAAACACACGTGCGCCCTGATGGCACTGGAAGCCGCCGTAAAGGACGATTCGAACCTCGCGGAACCGTGGAGCTATTACGGGATTATTTACGACCGCATCACTGCCCAGCGTACCGCTGCGCCGTTGGTGACCGGCAATTGCGAAGATTGCGAGCATCCGACAGATTTCATGCTGGCCATGGCGGTTCCGACGCTTCGCGCGGTAATTAACGCCAAGCCTTCGACAGTGTCACCCACGTTGTTCTAACGGTTTGTCTCAGGAAGAATCCTCACCTGTCATCCCCCGGCAGGTGAGGATTTCTTGTTTATGCGTGCTTCAGAACAGTACACACGGACGCGCAGATCGGCCCACCGATGTTGAAGGTTGCCGCGTATTTCGGGTTCTTCACCTGAAGCTCCGGCGCGACCTTGCCCTGTAGCTGCAACGCGGCCCATCCGATCATGGCGATTCCCGTTGCGCCGATTGGATGTCCCTTGGCGATCAATCCGCCAGAGGTGTTAATAGCGCATTCGCCATCCGGATTCGCCTTCCCTTCCTTCCAGTACTGAGCGCCTTTGCCCAGCGGAGCCTTCCCGATGACCTCAGCGCCAATCGCACCCATGACGCTGAAGCAGTCATGCACCTCGGCGACATTGACGTCCTGCGGCAGCGCGCCGGCCATCTCGTATGCTTTCCGCATTGCCGTGTGTGCACCGCGTGCTTTCAGGACTTCGCGGCCAACTTTCCTCAGTGGATCGGTCGCCTGGGCAAAACCGGCAATCTCAACGCAGTCCGACTTCGGCACACCGAGTTTCTTCAACCCATCTTCCGTCGCCAGGATCAGGGCAGCATACCCGTCGGTGATCTGGGAGCAGTCGTAGGTTTTCAGCGGCAGCCCTTCCACGACGTAGCGATTGATCCCTTCGATTTTCATCGCCTGCTCGAGCGTGATCTGCACCTTACTCATCTGAGCGCAAGGGTTGTACTTGGCATTCGCGTATTCCTGCACGGCGATTCTTGCCAGGTCTTCCTCGCTGACCCCGTACGTTTGCATATATTCCTGCATCACTTCGGCAAACAGGTGCGGGAACACGAACGTCTTTCCCTCGCGCTCGTCGGGATACGAGAAATATCCGAGGACCTCGCCGATGAGTTTGCCGTCCATCTTGCCTTCCTTGTCGCGCATCTTCTCGTAGCCGACCGCGATACCGGTGTCGCCCAGGCCGAGCAACAACTTCTGAATTACGCTGAGGACGGCCTGTCCGCCGGATGCGCACGCGTTCTCAACGGCTTCCATCGGCTTGGCTTCGAGGCCGGGAACCATTGCCATGAGCCCGGAGAGCAAACCCTGGTGGTTCAGCGAAAAGTTACACGCGGCGCCGATCGAGCCTACGTCGATGGCAGCGGGTTCAATGTTGATCTGGCGGCAGGCGGCGTTCACGGCGTTGCTAACGATCTGCGGTGTCGTCATGTCCATGAGCTTGCCGAATTTCGATTGGTTATAAGCAGCGATATAGACCTTTTTCATTTGCGAACTCCTGTCATCCGGCGCTTGCACGCCGAGTCTTCCATTCTTCTTGCAACTGAGGTTTCACAACTTTCCCGTATGCGCTCCTGGGTAGTTCGTTCGTGAATACAAACTCTCTAGGAATCTTGTACTTCGACAGCCGTTCCGACAAATATGTAACCAACTCTTCCGGCTTCAGCCCTTCTTTACCGGCGACGACGAACGCCACGCCAACTTCACCCCACTTTGCGTGCGGAACTCCAATTACCGCCGCGTCTTTCACGTCAGGGTGCGTCAGCAACTCCGCTTCAATCTCTGCGGGATACACGTTCACTCCGCCACTGATGAACATATCCTTCGATCGACCCGCAATGTAGAAGAACCCTTCCTCGTCTTTGCGCGCCAGGTCGCCCGTATGCAGCCATCCCTCACTATCTATCGTTGATGCGGTAGCTTCCGGTTGGTTCCAATATCCCTTGCAGACGTGCGGTCCACGCAGCCAAAGTTCCCCAACGTCGTTGGCCGTAACGTCTTGCCCCTCGGGATCCACCAGGCGCGCTTCGCAGAACAACATCGGCCTGCCGATGGAACCGAGCTTGCGGACTGAATCCTCTGGGGTCATCGCGAAGCAGTTTACGCCTGCTTCCGTGAGTCCATAACCCTGCTTAAAGGTGATGCCCCGTGCCGAGTAGTTTTCGATGATGTAGTGCGGCAAGGGTGCGCCGCCGCTGATGAGCCACCGCAAGTTCGGCAGCTTTGTAGTGGTAAACTCCGGCGCTTCCATCAGCAGCTTGTAAATTGTCGGCACACCCATCACCACGGTGCACTTCTCTTCCGCGAGCGTTCTCCAGACCTCGGTCGCGTCAAAACCCTTGTGGATGATGATGCTGCCGCCCACGGCGAACAGCGGCGTCAGGAACACGTTCAATCCGCCCGCGTGATACATCGGCGTGAAGATCGGGCTAATGTCGGTGTCCCGCAGTTGCCAGCTCATGACCGTGTTGTAGGCGTTCCACACGATCATGCGATGCGGAATCATGACGCCCTTGGGCTTCCCCGTGGTACCGCTGGTGTAGAGCAGGCAGTAGACGGATTCAGGCTCGCAGCGCGTAGCAACGAAGCCCTCCGCTTTTGCCCGGGTAAGTTCATCGGGGTATGGAACGTCGGGGGGACTTTGCGCGGCATCAAGGGCGATCCAGTTCCGAACATCCACGCTGTCGCGCAACTTGCCTACCGTCTCGGCAAAATCGCCGTCGTACATCAACGCGACCATCCCGCTATCGCGCACGATGTACGCCAATTCGTGCGCCGTCAGTCTGGTGCTCAGGGGCACGAGGATGGCGCCAAGCTTGCCCGCTGCGAAAAAGGCGTCTACGAATTCAAGGCGGTTATGGGCAAGGATGCCGACGCGATCGCCCTTCTGGATCGAGAGCTGCGACCACACTCTCGCGCAACGAACTGCACGATCGTCGAGTTGCGCGTACGTAAACCTCTCGCCGGTTGCGGCGACGATCAGCGCTACCTTGTCGGGAGTCAGCCGCGCGCGTTCACCAAGCAGGTCGCCGGCAATCATTTCGCCTCTCCGGTTGTGGTGCTCTCTGGCTGGGTCGGTGTCACTGGCGATGCCAACACTTTCGTTAGCGCCTCTGTAAGTGCCCGTGGGCATTCCATCTGCGGTGCATGACCGCATCGCGGGATCAGCATTAACGACGCTATCGGCAACTGCTGCTGCATTCGTTTCGCGTAGGCCACCGACATCATTTTGTCGGATTCGCCCCACACCAGGCTCACCGGAGTCTTGATCTCTCCCAGCCGGCCTTCCAGCAGGTACTTCGGCATTTCCGACGCCGTCTCTGAAAGGCGCATCAGCGGCCCGGTCTGCGCCTGGCGCACAATGTCGTCGACGACGTAATCGGGAATCCTGGCACTGCCGGGATCCATGATCTCAGACAGAAGCTTGCGCGCCTCGTCTCGGTTCTTGGGAGTTAGCGTAAGGTCCGGCCGGTCACCAACAATGGCGCCACCGTTTACGAGCACGATGCGCTCCACCTTCTCCGGATGCTTGTGGGCATATAACATCGCGACCCACGCACCAAGGGAGTTTCCGACGATCGTCACCTTACCGGACTCGCCGTCCACAACGCCTTCGAGGCCCTGCAGCAGTACTCCAACACTGAGCGGCCCCGACTTCGGTTCGCTCTCCTGGTGCCCGGCAAGGTCCGGTGCCAGAACGCGATAGTTCGAAGTCAGTGCCGGTGCCACCTTCGCCCACGCGCCCGCCTGATCGCCTGCACCATGCAGCAGGATGATGGTCGGCCCTTTGCCGCCGACGAACATTCTCTGCTTCCCTGCTGCACTGTCGATTTGGGTCTTAACGAATCCGGCCTTCGTGAGTGCGCGCCGGTTCATCCACGCTGCAACGGTCAGCGGACGCATCCATGAAAACCCGATAACGGCAACGATACCGAGAACGAGTATTCCCGCTATGAGCAAGATGAGTCTCTGCATCGATGCGACCTAATCTCGCGGCATACGGAATGCAACCCCGGCCTGGTTGTAACCCACACCCGATCCGATCATCGCAACAAGATCCCCCGGACGTATCTTGCGTTTTTCGATCGCGTCATCGAGCGCCATACCCACGCATGCCGAACCGGTATATCCGTACTCTTCCATGATGGTGTGCGTCTTCTCCATCGGGAGTCCCAGGTCCTTCATGACCAGCTCGATCGTCGCTTTCCGCACCTGCGTGAAGATGTACATATCGACGTCGTTCAGCCCAAACCCGCCGTTAGCCGCCAGTTTGCGGGCGAGCTTTGGCCACCCCTGATCATTAATCTCCGGTGGATAGCGGTTCGTCATCTTCACCTTAGTCCGGCCGTTTTTCAGCGCGTCTTCGTTCGCAGGCTCGGCTGTACCACCCGAAAAGATCCCCCAGAATGGGGCGTACGAACCATCCGCCTGAAACGCCGACGTGACAAAACCCGGCTCCGATGCCGGCTCGACCACAGCCGCACCCGCGCCGTCGCCGTAGAAGAACGACATCGGGTCTTTGGGGTCGGCCAGTTTGTGCATCAGGTACACGCCAAGAACCAGCACCGTCTTAATGGTGGGGTTGGTCGCGATGTGACCCGCCGCTGTCGCCAATGCCGTCGGGAAAGAGGCGCACGCACAACCGATGTCGAATGTGCCGGCGTTCTTCGCGCCAAGTTTGTGCTGTAGAACGACAGAGGTTGCCGGGGTGATGTAGTCGGGCGAATCCGTCCCGAGCAGAATCAGGTCCACATCCTCGGGACGCCGGCCTGCTCGTTCGAGAGCAAGCTTTGCGGCCGGCAGCGCAACGTCCGAGGTACTCCAGTTCTCCGGGGCATAGAAGCGGGTTTTGATACCGGTGCCGGCTTCCATCTTGTCCACGAAATCAGGAACGTGCGCGAGACGCTTACGCATTTCATCGTTGGTGATTTCGATCTCGGGCACATAGCGCGCCGTGGACACAATTGTTCCGTAGCGTGTCATAACTCATCCTTGCTGCCGGGACTGTAATGCCCGGGCTGAATTTACGTTCCGAGGACGATGCCGCCATCGACGGAAATTACCGCCCCGTGTACGAAGCTGGCACGATCCGACGCCAACCAGGCATAGGTCTCGGCGATATCGGCGGGTTCGCCGAGTCTTCCCAGCGGTGTGTGCGATTTCATGTTCTCAATGACCTTCTCGGGCATGGCACGGACCATCTCCGTCCCAATGAACCCCGGGCACACGGCGTTTACGCGAATCTGGTATCTGCCGAGTTCACGCGCCCAGGTGCGCGTCATACCAATGACACCCGCCTTCGTCGCTACGTAATTGGTCTGCCCGAAATTGCCGTAAAGACCAACCACCGAAGATGCGTTCAGGATGACGCCGCCACCCTGCTTGATCATTTGGGGAACGACCGCGCGCGTGCAGTTGAAGACGCCCTTCAGGTTCACGCTGACCACAGCATCGAATGCGGCATCCTCCATCATTCCGGTCTGTGCGCCGTCTTTCCACTTGATCAATTGGGCGTCACGGGTAATTCCGGCGTTGTTGACCAGGACATCGAGACGTCCCCATGACTGGACGATCTCCTTCACCGCGTCCTGCACGGAGGTCGCGTCGGTGACGTTGACTTTGCGAAAGACTCCCTGACCGCCTGCTTTCCTGATTTCCTGTATGAGTGCGTCTGAACCGCTGTCGTTCACGTCCCAGGCCGCTACGCATGCGCCTTCTTCGGCGAACCGCAATGCGGTAGCGCGCCCAATTCCGGCAGAAGCGCCGGTTACGAGCACAACCTTATTTTTCAGTCCTGTTTCGCGCATGAGAGGAACTCGCCAGCCGCCGGGCGCTTCCTTTCGGAAGCGTCCGGCACTGGATTGGAATGGTGAATTAGAAGCTGTATTTCAACGCAAACTGGATGACGCGCGGCCCGGTCGAGGTCGAGATGATTCGGCCCAGAGCGCCCTTCGTACCCGATGTGTAAGTGCTGATCGGATTCGCGAAGTTCACCATGTTGAACGCGTTGAAGAACTCCGCACGGAACTCCATCTTCTGTTTTTCCGTGAGCGGAATCCCTTTCACTAAGCCGATATCGAAGTTCTTCTGCCCCGGTCCACGGATAAAGTTGCGCGGCGAAGTGCCGTACGGCGCAACGTTCGCGCAGGTGTTGTTGAATGCTGCGGGGTTGAAGTACGAGTCGAGGTGGGAATCCACCGCGCCGGGAACGAACCAGCCTTGCCCAGAGAGGTCTGCCCGGTTCACGGTTGCGGTGCCGGACGTGCAAATCACCGTTAGCGGCGAGCCACTCTGCAGCGTCATGATCGTGCTGAGCTGCCAGTCGTTGAACAGCCGCTTCGCGATTGTCGTGTCACCCTTGTAGAACTTGGGGAACTCGTACATTGCACTAAGGACCATCCGGTGCGTGCGGTCGAAGTCTGAAACACCACGTTGGGACAGCATGTTCTGTTGGTCGCCCGGGAGGGCGTTCAGTTCATTGCCCGCCACCACCTGGCCGGAGTTGTAGTCGATCGATTTCGAATACGTGTACGACGCCAGGAACTGCAAGCCGCTGCTGAACCGCTTCGTGAGGCTGGTCTGCAGCGAGTTGTAACTGGAGGTCGCGCTTGACTGCGCCATCTGGAAGCCCGACGTCAACAGCTTATTTTGGGAGAACGCGGGCGATAGCAAAAATCCGAACGCGCCGCTCGCCGTGTTGTAAGGAGCCGTCCCGGTAGCGCCCTGATTCAATGTAACGACGTTGATAAGTTTGCGACCGGAAGTGCCAACATAGCCGACGTCCAGCAACCAGTTCTTCTTCACTTCCCACTGCATGCCGAAGTTGTACTGGTACACGTACGGGGTACGGAAGTTTTTATCCACGTAGATTCCGGATATCGGAAGCGGGATATTGAAGGCCGTGTACGTCACTGGCGACGGCACCGATGCTGCCAGCGGGAACTGAAGATTGGCCAAGTTCGGGAACGGATTCGCGAACGGGGGATTCACGGTTACGCTCACAACATCCGTTGGGTAGTTGAAGACTTGCACGTTAGCCAACCGGGTCGAGAAGCGGTCGAAGTACACGCCAGCTCCACCACGAAACACCAGGCCTGCTGTCGTCGGCTTGTAGGAGAAGCCAAATCGCGGCGCCACGGTCCAGTCATCCGGATTCAAGGTTTCCCCCGCACTCAATAGGTGGAATCCGTTGCCGGACGGGCAGGGATTTAGTGAGGTGCAAGCGTGCGACAGCGCGGCAAACTCAGCCGGATCAAAGTTGCTTAGTCGCCCGTCGGTATCGCTGATGCCGCCATTGCGACCGAATCGCATACCCATGTTCAAGGTCAGAGAGTCCGATACCCGGAAGTCATCCTGCACGTAGAAGTTGAAGTCGGTGGAACGATAGTGACGATCGCGAAGGCCTGCGCCGAGAACGCCTACGACCGGCGCAAGAGTTCCGTTCGGACTTCCCGACCCTTGTAGGAAGCTGGCAAAGTTCGAGAACGTCAACTGTCCGCGCGAATAGAAGTTGAAGAAGAAGTTTACGCGATAGTGACGCATGTCGCCGCCGAACCGAACGAAGTGCTTGCCGTGCGTCCAACTCAGCATGTCGGAGTACTGGAAGGTTTCCACCGTGGAACGTTGGTCCGCCAGGGAGGTGGATCCGACCGTGAACATGTTCGATACGCCAATGGTCGGCATTCCGCAGAAGTTCGAGTTGCCGGCGCACAGCGGATTCGTGATCCCGAACTGTGCCGCGGTGAAGGGCTCCTCCGGTTCCGAAGGTCCGTTGATACGGCTGTACCCCACCCGGGCTTCGTTGATCAGGTTCGGGTTGAAGATGTGCGTGTCAGAAAGTGTGAACACGCGATTGTGGAAATCGATCGATCCGCCGTAGCCGGGCAACTGGAACAGGTTGGCGCCGGCAAAAGTGAATAGCGACTGGAACTGCGGCGTATCCGAGAAGAAGAATTTTCCGCTGAGCCGGTTCGTAGCTGTGATCTGCTGGTCAATGTTGGCACTGAACTGGTCTTCACGGAACCGCGAGATCGAGCTGATCGGAGTCGTGACAAACGTTCCAGCAACGCCGTTACCGCTCGGAATCGCGTACTTCCCGTTGGGTAGTTTGGCCTGCAACAGCTTCTCCGCCACGGGATCTAGTGTGGTAGCGCCCCAGTTGGTCGCCAGCCCCGCCAGAGTTGCATGGCTGCGGTCATCGGTGAGGCCACCGGGAAGGTTCACGGTGGTTAAACTATTGCTCAGAGAAGCGCCATTCCGCTCGCGGGTTCCCTGGTACGACACGAAGAAGAAGGTCTTGTCCTTCACGATGGCGCCGCCGAAGGTCCCACCGAACTGATTGCGCTTCAGCACCGGACGCGCCCGTCCCGCCCGTTTCAGGAAGTAATCGTTCGCGTTCAGAGCTTCGTTGCGGAAGAACTCGAACGCGCTGCCGTGATACGTGTTGGTCCCCGACTTCGTGACCACAGCAATATTTCCGCCCGCGTTACGGCCGGTGGTTGCGTCAAACATCGACGTCTGGACAATGAATTCCTGCACCGAGTCCGGCGAGGGCACCGAGATATTGCCGGTGCCGTTGGTACCGGCGCTGTTTACTTCCGTCCCGTCTACCAGCACGTTGTTAGACGTCGTGCGCTGGCCACCGACAGAAATCAGTGCGTCGCCACGGCCCATCTCCGTGTTATTGGCGAGGCCCGCCACTGCACCTGGCGAAAGCGCGAGCAATTGTTGGAAGTTGCGGGTCGGCAGTGGCAGTTGCTTGATCTGATCTTCCTGGATCACGCGCCCCGCGGTCGGCGATGAAGTCTGCACCAGCGGCGCCTCTGCCGTTATGTTCACCGACTCGGCCGCACCCGCGAGTCGCAGGTTAGCGGTTAACTCCGTGGTCTCCGTAACGCGAACGATCACGCCATCGGCGCTCATCGGCTTGAATCCCTGTGCTTCCACCGAAAGCGAGTACGATCCGGGTGGAACGATGGGGAAGCGGAAGTCGCCCGATGCATCACTGGTCATTTCGCGCTTTTCGCCTGTCGCACTGGTGAGCGTCACCTTCGCCCCGGCCACCACAGCACCTGTCGGGTCCTTCACCGTGCCAATAACCTGGCCGGAGGTGGCGGTTTGCGCAAATCCCAATGCGCTCACCAGCAGGATGGCGAGGCAAATCAATCCTGCTAAGAATTTGTGGTTCATTTCCGTCTCCTTTGGCTTGAGCCCCCGTTCGATTGTGGGTGGGGTGCGTCAACACCGAACTTGATAATCCCTATCAACTGCTCGATGGTTTCCTCTTCTGGAAGGCCCAAGTGCTGCTTGCCGCCGAAGAGTTTCTCCACCAGGAAATACGTGAAAAACTGGAGGTAGACCGCCGCATACGCCGTGGGCCGCGCGACCCCGGGTCGGACGTGTTTTGCCTCGTCTGGGTAACCGCCTGCTAGTTCTTCCAAATTCTTCGAAAGCTGCCGAAAGCTGTGGGCGAAGTGCCGGTTGCCGAACTCGGTCACGTCGATGTACATCAACCGCCAGTAGTCGGGGTGGCGATATACGATTTCTCGCACCGCCTTCGAGAGCGCCCGCAACCCATCCTCGTCAAAGCGGCCAAGGTATGGCTTTAAGGTCTTCTGCTGTATTTCAGCCATTTCATTGCCGTAACGCCGGACCAGGCTGATATACAGCGCCTCTTTTGTCTTGTAGTAGTTGTAGATATTCCCCAGGGACACCTTCGCTTCACGCGCAATATCGCGAACCGTCGTGCCGTGAAACCCCTGGCGCGTGAAGACTTTCAGCGCCGCGTTCTCGATATGAATCTGGTTCCGTTCAACGGCCTGATCTTGAAGCTTCGGCATGTGCGACTCAGATTCCTTTTAGTTCGACAGTTATACAAATAAAAACGAACAATCGTTTTTTTTTGGAGACCTAAGATCGCCCACAACTCGGCGGCATGTCAAGGGCAAAGTTATGCAACGTATTCGGTTTTCTTATGGTTTGGAATCCCAGTCATCCTTGGTTTCGGAACTTTGAATCAGCTTCAAAGCGGACGCTGGCACGTCCTCTGCGCGTAGCGCGGTTTACTGGGGCAGCAAGTTGTAAGGATTTTATAAAGAAAAAAGCCCCGGAGTCCGCTTGGGGCGTTGAGGAAAGAACTCCGGGGTCACCGTTTCCCCTTACTCACTGTCGCTTTCAGGAGGCTGTAGGTATAGACGTGGCGCCCCGGCAAAAGTTGCGGACTACTCTCAAGATTTTTTATTCGATCGCGCTCGGCTTTTGCTCCATCAAGGCCGTGAACCGTGGATCTTTTCTCAGTTCTGTAAACTCCGTGTCCTTGTAAGCGTTATCCACTTCTTTATAGCCTTCTTCAATGGCCCGTCTCAGATAAAGCAGCGACCGGTCGAACATCCCATTCTGTGCATACATCTTCGCCAGCACGTAGGAGTACCGCGCACGGTCTTCCGGCGACGCAATGTGCGTCAACTGCCCAGTTGCCGACCGGCGCTCCAGCACATCCGGATCAAGCGAAAGTGCGATCTGGTATTCCGGTACGGCTTTCTCGATCTCTTTCTTTGCAAAGTACGCCGCACCAAGGTTGCTGTGGAAGGAAGCAACGTTGGGATTCAATTCAATCGCTTTCTTGTACAGCTTGATCGCCTTGCCGTATTTCTTCTTCGTGTAGTGGGTATACGCCAGGTTGTTCACGGCATAGGGGAAGGTTTTATCCATCTTGACGGCTTTTTCGTAGTTCTTCTTCGCGTCATCCACCCGGCCCATCATCAGTTGAGCCATCCCCACCTTGTTGTACACAACAGCCTTGGCGTTTCCCTTTGGGAGTTTCTTCAACGCAGCTTCGTAGTAGTCGATCGCGTCCAGGTAAGCTTTCTCGCTGCGCAACTGGTCTCCGCGTTCTTCCAGGTCCGCTGGATTCGCGTTGGCAGGAGGCGGCTCGATCCGCCGGCTCGGCGGCGGCGTTACCTGCACATCCTGTGCGTCCTGGGCCAGGGCACACATAGGAACCACAAACACGAATAAGAACGCCGCAATCAGTAGTCGCGTCCAATCCTGTCTTCTCAACATGGTTGACCTCCGGTTGTCCGGATCGTGCATGAAGAATATTGACACCATTCAGAGTTCACTGGGGTTAAAAAAGCAAAGTTTCCGTCCCAATTCCCATTATGACTATCCCAGCCCAAATTCCGCTACTCTGGCCGGCCAATAAAAAACCCGGCCGCAGCCGGGCTGTTTGGATCCATATCCGTCAGTCTTTCTTTTGGTTATCTTCCCCATCCCCCTTGAAGACTCCGATAATCTTGCCGAAAAAGCCTTTCTTCTCCTCTTTCTTCGGCGGTGTCGCCTGAGTGTTCTGGGTTACGGGCGGCTGTTGGCCCTGGGAATAGGTAATCGAGTGCGATCCTTGTGGCGTCTGAACCTGCTGTTGCTGCAAACTTGGCTGCGCAGGTTGCGATCCGCCCGTCACGAATCCGAAGATCTTCTGGAAGACATTCTTGTCCGTCTGCTCGCAGGTTTCTCTCGGCTCGGTGCCTGCGATGAACGCCACCGAATACGCTTCCGGACATGCCGGCGTCGAGATCCGGTTTGTCACCTTATCGATCCGCATGTCAATCACGCCATCGGGTTGGTGGAAATCAGTCATGTTGCGGAACTGCGGTAATTGTTGGGCGCGCTTCATAAATTCTGCCCAGATCGGCGCCGCAGTGCTCGCACCGGATAACCGCAAATCGCTATAGTCGTCGAAGCCAACCCACACGATGCAGATGAGGTTGCTGGTATATCCCGCGAACCATCCGTCGCGCGAGGTACCGGTCTTCCCTGCCGCTGGAGCGTTGAAACCCATCTGCCGGACCGGGAATCCTGTTCCTGTGTTGATGACGCCTGCCATCATCGTCGTCAGCACGTAGGCGACTCTTGGATCCAGCACCGGCGTTTTCTCTACGGATGTCCGCAGCAGAACATCACCCTGCGGACTATGAACGGCCTTCAGGAGCGTCGGCGAGACTCTTACACCGCTATTTGCGAACACCGTGTACGCTCCAGCCATATCGATCGGCGTAGCGTCGTAGGCGCCGAGCGCCATCGCGGGCGTTGCGCGCACCGAACTGATTCCCGCGGCCTTCGCCAGCGTCGCCACGTTGTCGTAGCCGACCATTTCGGCAAGCTTCACCGTCGCATTGTTCAGCGAATGCGCAAGCGCATATTCGGCGGCGACCTCTCCGTGGTACTCCTCTTTGTAGTTGCGCGGCTCGTAAGTCTTGTCTTCGTAGGTAAATGTTGTCGGCGAATCGTCGACCACGCTGGCCGGCGTAAACACTGTCGCGCTGCCGGTCAACGCCGTGTTGACTGCGGCCGCATATACAAAGGGCTTGAAGATTGATCCCGTCGGGCGTTTTGCCACCGCATGATTCAACTGGCTGATACCGTAGTTCCGCCCGCCCACGAGGGCCAACACCTCTCCCGTTTGCGGATCGAGGGCCACAAGTGCGACCTGCGGGTCCGGTCCAGGCTTGATCACCGTTTCCGTCTTGGCGGACTTGCCCTTCCCGACTCTTACCTTCCGGGTACGCAGCTTCGTAATCTGCTCATCCACCTTGCGGATACCAATTTGCACTGCTTCTGCCGCGGCTCTCTGAAGATCTGGATCCAGCGTGGTGTAGATCCTCACTCCCTGATCGTTCAGTTCTCGCTCCCCATACTGCGTCGCGAGCGTGTCTTTCACGAGGTCAACAAAATATGGAGCATCGCTCGCTTCCACGTTGGGAGGAGCTAATTTCAGCGGGGTCGCCTTTGCCTTATCGGCCTCGTCACGGCTCAAGACGCCGTTATCGACCATCGCTTCCAGCACCAGGTTGCGGCGATCGAGTGCGCGCTCCGGATGGCGGTAAGGATTTAGGTAACTCGGGCGCTGCACCAGTCCGGCCAGCAGTGCCGCCTCGGGTAGAGAGATGCTCTGCAGATCCTTATTGAAGTAGGCGCGTGCAGCTTCGGCGAATCCGTGGATCGTGAACGACCCGCGCTGGCCCATATCAACCTGGTTCGCATAAAGCTCGAAGATCTGTTCCTTCGTGAGCTTCTGCTCCAGTTCGATCGCAATCAGCATCTCCGTCAGTTTGCGTTTCAGCGTCTTCTGCGGAGACAGGAAGAACCCGCGCGAGATCTGCATCGTGATGGTTGAAGCACCCTGCGCCTTGCCGCCGGACCTCAGATCCACCCATGCCGCGCCAATAAGCCGGACGTAGTTGATGCCGCTGTGCTCGAAAAATTTGCGGTCCTCGATTGAGGTAACCGCATTCACCATCACCTTGGGGATGTCGTTGTACTTCACCACTTGGCGCTTGGCGCGCTCTTCTGAGTCCAGAGACGTCAGCAGTGGCGGTTCCAGTTCGTAGGCGGCCAGTGTCGCACCGGAATTCGATCCGGTGATGCGATCTACCTTGCCTCCGCTGATGTGAATCTCAGCCCCATCTGCATTGTGATACGAGAGCGGGCCGGGCTTGATCTCAACCCCGCCAGGCAATGATCTGTATGTGCCGACCTTACTGTCTGTCTCGGAATACCCGGCGCGCCGCAAGTTCGAGATGATCTCTTCCTTGGAATACTTGTCGCCGGTCTCAACAATAGGGGCACGCGCATAGATCTTCGCCGAGGTACTGAAGATCGGACCTCGGATCCGTGCCTCTACGATGCGGTCATACTTCACGTAGTAGTACGCGAACACCGCAAACATCATCAGCGATACCAGCAGGAATACCGCGATGCCGGCTTTTACAAAGGGGTGGGAGAGTCCAATACGGGAAGACTGGCTTCCCTTCTTCTTCGGCTGCGGGATTTTTACTTTGATGGCCACTTTTTAGGGCAGAGAAACCGCCGTCTTTCAACGAGTTACATTTTTGATTTCGTCAGGGGTGATCGCCTCTTCCACGCACAACCTCCCCTTCCCGGCTTGAGACGGTGCAACTACGGTACCAGAGCAGCTACCCCTTATTTTAAAGCACCTTTTGCCACCCGGGCAGTTCCCGGCGTGGTCTTTCTTACACGTTCTCGGCACAAAAGTGCTCAACTTTTGACACACTCGCCAGGCGCCCGCTCCGTTTACCAACTGGTAAATTGCCTTGCTGCATTGGATGCCGGTTGGTGCAGTTCTGCAACCCTGAATGGCAAGGGGTGAACCTTGCTGTTCAAGAGCACTTCCTCCCCGTGAGCCTTTAGGTCGTAACCCTCACAAGTTCGGATTGTTCCGAGTGATTAAGGAACAGCCAAAATGAAACCAGGAGCTCCCAAGAGCTCCTGGTTGATTCTGCTTCTCAGTTAGATCTGCTTGTTCTTGGTGGTCGGCGCGAACGTCAAGTCGAACGGGTGTACCGGGATGTCGATGTGCACCGTGTACTCCGTCGAGATCGTAACTGCCGTTCCCTGACGTTCGACCTTGATCTGCTCCGGCGAAGTCAGCGGCAACTCGAGTTGCTGCGCCTTCTTCCAGACCGTTTCGCGCATGTCGCTTTCGGTCTTTCCCGTGTAGCTCTGAATGCGCGCTTCTTCTTCGATGGCATCCTGGAACTGGTAGTAGTTGAAGTACACCGGCACGACCTTGACGCCGACATAAAACGCCGATACCACCACAGCCAGAGCTATCAGGGCCTTGATCGTTTTCATAACTGCACTCACAGAGTCCCTTCGGCAGGGCTCTCCGTTCACTCGCCTTTCAACTTACGCAGGTACTCTGAAATTTCGGCGATGTTAACATCCTGTGTTTCGCCTGTCGAGCGGACCTTCACCTCAACTTTCCCTTCCGTAACCTTCTTACCAACATTCACCCGGAAAGGAATTCCCACCAGGTCAGCGTCCTTGAATTTCACTCCCGGACGCTCATCCCGGTCGTCGATGATCACGTCGAAGCCCGCCTTCTTCAACTCCTCGGCAATCTCCTCCGCTTTCTTCATCTGCTCCGCGTCACGGACGCTGATCGGGATGACCACAACGTTGAATGGCGCAATTGCCGGATTCAACCAGAACCCGTTTTCATCATTGCTCTGCTCGATCGCTGCCGTGAGAATGCGCTCGATGCCGATTCCATAGCAACCCATGATCGGCATCACTTCCTTGCCGTCCTTGTCGAGCACCGTTGCGCCCATCGATTCCGAGTACTTATAGCCGAGTTTGAAAATGTGCCCGATCTCGACGGCCTTCGCTACCACGAGTGGCTTTCCGCAGTTCGGACAGCTTTCACCGGCTTCCACACTGCGCAGGTCGACCCACTGATTCTCTTCAACCTTGAAATCGCGGCCGGGGGTAACGTTGCGGAGGTGGTAATCCTCTTTATTGGCTCCGGCAATCAGGTTCTTGCGGCCAAGTAGCGCGCGATCGACAAAGACGTGGGCCTTGATCCCTTTGTAGTGCGCGCCGTCGAGTCCGACAGGTCCGAGGAAACCGGCAGGCGAATTAAAGACCGCTGAGATCTCTTCGGCGTGCATCGGACGGAACTCAGCATTCGGCACAGTCGAGGCTAACTTCGCTTCGTTCAGTTGATGATCGCCACGTATGAACGCGATCACCGGCACTTCTTCTGTCTTGCCGTCGCTGGTGGTTCGCACTGCCATAAAGGCCAGCGTTTTCATTTTGTTTTTCGGCGAGACCTTCAGATAATTCGCGACCTCTTCGATGGTCTTCATGCCGGGTGTGTGTACCAGTTCGGGCTTGTCCGCCGTGGCTTCGTAGTCGGGGACGTCCTCCAGACGCGAAGTCGCCTTCTCCAGATTCGCAGCATAGTGACAGCTTGGGCAACTCACGACGAAGTCTTCGCCGGCATCGGAGTAAACCATGAACTCGTGGGATTGTGACCCGCCCATCGAACCTGAGTGGGCCTCGACGACCACATACTTCAGGCTGCAGCGGTCAAAAATCCGGCAGTAGGCGTCATAGTGCTTCTTGTAGCTGACATCGAGTCCGGCGGCGTCGATGTCGAAGGAGTACGAGTCCATCATGATGAACTGCCGCACGCGCATCAGGCCGGCACGAGGACGAGGCTCATCGCGGAATTTCAACTCGATCTGATACCACGTCTGCGGCAACTGTTTGTAGCTGCGCAGTTCCTTGCGCGCGATCTCCGTCATGACTTCTTCTTCCGTCATGCCGAGACATAGATCGGCGCCTTTGCGGTCCTTCAGGCGAAACATGTTGTCGCCCATAAGCTTCCATCGACCGCTGGCTTCCCAGATTTCACGCGGATGGAGGACAGGCAGATCGAACTCCTGCCCGATCTTGTCCATTTCTTCGCGGACGATCGCGGTGATCTTTTTCAGCGACCGGTTCGCAAGGAACAGATAGCTGTAAATGCCCGCGGAAAGTTGCCGGATGTATCCGGCGCGGACCAGGAACTTATGGCTGGCAACTTCGGCGTCAGCGGGCGCTTCCCGCAACGTAGGTATGAATAATTGTGACCAACGATACATGGAACAATTCCTTCAGGTTCGGAATTGTTCATTGTAACGGATACTGCGTTTCCTCTACTTCACCGCCGCCTGATGCTTCGCCAGAAAATCCAGGATTGCCTTCGCTGCGCGTTGCAGCTCGCCATACTGGGCCTGGTAATCCACGAACAGACGGTTCAAATCCAGAGACTCATCCGGTCTCAGCTTCGCACGCAGCAGCATGTCACGGACATGCACCGGGTTCGGGAGCATCGCTTCTTCTTTCAATTCTTCCAACGCCGTCTGCGGATCATAGTGATACATATAAGTTCCTCACCAAGGTATGCATATAGGATAACTCCGCAGCGCACACCAACTGCAAGCTAAACGAGCTCGGTTCCCCACAGATCGTGTAGATGGATAATGCCCTGCACCCGGCGCTCGTCGTCCACCACGACCAGAGACGTTATTTTTTTCTGCTCCATTACGTTGAGCGCGGCCGTCGCGAACTCATCAGGACCGATTGTCTTCGGCGACTTCGTCATGCACTCCGCCGCGGTCAGGTCCATCACTTCCTTGCCGCGACGCTCCAGCAGCCTACGCAAATCACCATCGCTGATGATGCCCGCCAATTTCTCCGACTCGATCACCGTGGTCATGCCAAGCCCTTTGCGCGACATCTCGTAGATCACGACGGGCATCTTGCTGTCCGGCGTGACTCGCGGAATAGCGTCGCCTGTGTGCATCAACGAATTCACTCGGGCCAGTTTCTTGCCCAGTTTCCCGCCGGGATGCAGGTCGGCGAAATCCTCTTCCTTGAAGCCTTTCTTGTCGGCCAGGGCGACTGCCAGCGCATCGCCGAGTGCCAGCATGGTCGTGGTCGAAGCTGTCGGAGCCAATCCGAGCGAGCACGCTTCCTTATCGATGGAGCAGTCCAGCGCGATATCGGCTGCCTGCGCCAACGGCGAAACCTTCCTTCCATTTCCACTGAATAGCGGGTCGCCTGTGAGCGAGATCAGCTTCACTTCCAGGCGCTTGATGGTCGGCAGCAGCGTGAGCAACTCTTCGGTATCGCCGCTGGCGGAGAGCGCAATCACCACATCGCCGCGCGTGATCATGCCCAGATCGCCGTGCAGAGCCTCGGCTGGATGCAGGAACAACGACGGGGTTCCGGTGGAACTCAGTGTCGCGGCGATCTTGCGTGCAACGAGGCCGCTTTTTCCCATACCGGTAACAACAACTCTTCCGGCGCAGCAGGAAAGCAAGTCGACGGCGTCGCGGAAGGCGTTCGCCATGGGACCCGCAATCCGGTCGGCAAGCCGACGAAGGGCCTCAGCCTCGATTCGGACCACGTTTTCGCCCAGGCGATTCATAGGGAAAGAGGATGGTAACAAATGAGGCTAGCACTGCGACACGGCGATTCCCAACCGAAACCAGCGGTTCCTACTGACGCTCGTCTTTGCGGGCCATGTAGCCAGTGCGGTAATAGACCTGGAACGGCAACGGATTCGGTGGACGCGTGACGCGAACCCTGATCTTCCTCCATTTGCCGTCCTGAGTTATGTCGGCCGGACGATAGCCGAGCACATATTGGTTGCGCAGTTCGCGGCTGATGCGCGCCGCAGCGTCGGGCATTGCATCGGCGTTGTCGACCGAGATCGTGCGACCTCCGGTAATTTCACTCACCTGCGTCAGCCAGCGTCGTCCAAACCGTTCCTCAAGCTTCTTGGTGATCAGGATCGCAGGGTTGTCGCAGACGTTGATGGCATAGATTTGCGCATCCGCTTCTTTCGCGCGGCGCTTGACGCTTCCCAAACTGTGGCGACTGCGATTGTCGGCGCCATCGGAGACGATGACCAGCGCCTTGCGCGCGTAAGCCGCGGACTTCAGCTTGTCGAGCCCTAGATGAATGGCGTCCGCGAGCGCGGTGTTGCCTTTGGCTTTCATCTGCGCAAGCCTCGCCTGGATTGTGGCGGTCGATTGAGTGGTATCGGCAAAGACCTTGGCTTTGTCCGCGAAGGTGATTACGAAGTAGTCGTCGCGCGGATCGGCATTATTGAAGAATTCGTCGACGGCTTCGCGTACGCGATCGAGTTTGTCGCCCATGCTGCTGCTGAGATCGAGTATCAAGCCAACAGAGAGCGGCGCGTCTTCCGAGTAGAAGTAGTCAATGTGCTGTTCGGTCTGGTTCTCGACGAGTTGGAAATCTTTTTTGCGAAGGTCGAGTACCGGGCTGCCGTGCAGGTCAGTGACGACAACCGGGACGGTCACCAAGTTCACGTCCACGCGCAGTGAACTCAGGTGCATACCGACACCGTCTGCCGCGTTCGGCTTTTCCTTTCGGATGGCCGGGGTGATATGGACGTCGTCGCTTGATTGCGACAGCCCGAGCGTGGTCAGAAATGGCAGGAGTAACAGCAGCGGCAACGGTGAACAAGGCCGGCGACTCATCGGAGCCCCTCCTCAGTCGCGGGAGAATTGCCGCCGATGCTACCGCCGATAGCCGTCCGGAGGGAATAAGGCGAAACTCCGGTATCTGGCTCGTACGCGCGACCTTAGTCCAGTGCTTAACACTACGTCTGAGGCGCAAGAAACGCCTGGCGCTAATTAAATTGCAGGTTACAATGCGTCGCCATGGAAACTACGACGCGACTCACGGCGATCCTTCCCTGCACGAATCTCGATGCCAGTGAAGCCTTTTACGGGAAGCTGGGGTTCAGAAGAGCATCCAACTACCCTTCCTATCGCATTCTCGCCGATGGCAACGGCGGCCACCTTCATCTCACCCAAGCGCCTGAGGGATGGCTCGTTTCCGGGCGCAACCCCTTCGGACTCTATCTGTATACAAAGAACATCGACGCTCTGGCTGCCTCGCTCGACGGCCTACTGCTTCACAAACCGGAACACAAACCGTGGGGCATGTATGAGTTCGCACTGTCGGATCCTGACGAAGCCCTGGTACGCATCGGGTGGCCTTCCGATGAGGTGTGACTTCTAGCTGTGGAAGGTGCCCCCCTCCCCCCCTGTTTTGGCTTCATATAAGAAAACAAAGCAGTTACGCGGTCGTCGAGCGCTACATATATGATTCCAAAGGACTTATAAGTCCTTTGTTTTCTTATATGAAGAAACTGTATATGAAAACAAGGGAGTTACACGGCGCATATATGAAAACAAAGGGCTTACAAGTTCCTCAGTTCGTCAAAAGAGCAAGTTGTCAGTCATTAGTCGTTGGTCGTCGGCAAAAGCTCTCCTCCTGAAAAACCGGTGGTAGCTATAGGGATTCTTCTCCTTCCGCTTCACTTCGTTTCAGCGTCAGGGTCAGAATGACAACACCCCAAGTACAGAGGTTCTTCGGCTTCGCCTCAGAATGACAAACCCCCAAAAACCCACAGGGGTTCTTCGGCTTTGCCTCAGAACTCAGAATGACAAAAACCAACAAAAACTACCTACATTTTCAGGATAGCAATTTGGGCGGGGGCATCATGCCACGGTTTTGAAATTTATTTTTCCAATGTTTTCAGCGACATGCGGGGAATCGGGCGTCGTGACCCCCTTGACATCACTTTTCCGCGGATTTGGAGCTGACGGCTTTATGCACCGCCAGCAACTGAGTGAGCGTCTCGTGCAAGTGGGTAAGTTCCAAGGCGTTCGCGCCGTCGCTTTTCGCCTTTGGAGGGTTGTCGTGGACTTCCATGAAGATGCCATCCACACCGGCGGCGACCGCTGCGCGCGAGAGCACGGGGATGAACTCGGGCTGACCGCCGGAGACGGCCTCGCCGTTGGTACTGGCCGAGGGCAGTTGGACGGAGTGGGTGGCGTCGAAGACGACGGGCGCGAAGTCGCGCATGATGGCCAGCGAGCGCATGTCCACGACGAGGTTGTTGTAGCCGAACGATGAGCCGCGCTCGGTGAGGAACACCTGGTCGTTGCCGGACTCGCGGACCTTGGTTACGGCATGGCGCATGTCCCAGGGCGAAACGAACTGGCCCTTCTTGATGTTGATGGCCCGCTCGGTTTTGGCTGCCGCAACTAGCAGGTCCGTTTGGCGGCAAAGGAATGCGGGGATCTGGAGGACGTCAACGACCTCGGCGACGCGCTGCACGTCCACGGCTTCATGGACATCGGTGAGCACGGGCACGCCGACGGTATCGCGAACCTTCTCGAGGATCTTCAGGCCCTTGCCGATGCCCGGTCCGCGAAAACTCTTGATCGAAGTGCGGTTCGCTTTGTCGTATGAAGCCTTAAAGATGTACGGCACCTTCAGCGCTTTCGCGACACCGGAGATGCACTCGGCCATCTTGAGGGCATGCTCCTCAGACTCGATGACGCAGGGGCCAGCGATGAGGAAGAGCTTGGGACCGCCGATGGTGACGTTGCCGACTTTGAAGTTCATAAAGAAGGGGATAGGGGATAGCGGTTAGGGGTTGGGAAACGACCTGGCTTCATACAATCTGCCATGTCCGATGCGTTACCTGTTCGGGAGCGCGAATATTTCATGGAGACATTGTCGACTTTGAAGCTAAAGCTCATATCCGCTGATTATCCGTGGATCGCTATTGTAAGGCTTAATCCAACGATGTGCTTTTGCTGCGTCTACCAGGTCCTGAACAGTGATTCCCGAGGCTTTGGTGCTATTTCGCCCTGCGAAATAGAAATAACCAACAACCGAGAGCAACGAGATAGCGCCACAAAATATCCATCCCGGTATTGCCGGAAATGCCGCATGTAGTAAGCCAGAAACGATGGCGGCCGCACCGGCCAAGATCATAAATCCAAGACCCGAGCCGCCGCCCTCCGCAACGAAATGCTCATCCCAATGAATACTTAGTTCATCGAGATCGACGGTAAACCGCTTCGTGAACGCGTCAAAAAAATCGACGGCATCATCACCGTCCATGCCAAGATCGTTATTTAATTCCGAATCAATCTTGATCGTTGAACGCTTTATTCCGAGCCTGCGGCTTACGAACTCCAGAATCTGATCATTCAATTCAGAAGCTTCAGCAGTCATGACCCTTTCGCTCCGGAAATACTCATTCCTTCTGCGCTCGCTTCGTCGCCAAGTGTAACTTCACCGGGGCACTGAGGCGTAGCGTATTCGGAATTTCCGCTACCCGGTTGGTGTGCTCGATGAGGTTGCGGATGACTTCGTCTTCCGCGTCGGCTTCGACTTCCACGGACATATTTATGTTTTGCGCGATTACGGGTTCGCCGCCCCAATCGGCCGAGACCTCGACGTGGACGTCATGAACGGTGATGCCGAGCTTGGCGGCCTCGCGAAAGACGTCGTTGCTGAAGCAGGCGCCGAGCGCGAGCAGCAGCAGTTCGCCGCCGTTGAAGCCGAGTCCCATGCCTCCGGCGGAGATGGCACGGTCGATGGTAACGGTACGATTGCCGGCGGCACCGATGGCAAGCGATGTACCGCGCACGTTGCGGATCTGGACGGTGGTGGCGGGCATGAGGAGCTAGCTTACGCTTTCAGGCACTCGATGAGGAAGAGCTCGGTTCCGCCGATGGTGACGTTGCAGACTTTAAAATTCGTAAAAAGGGGGATAGAAGTTAGGGGTTAGGAATTGACCTGGCATCGTTTAGTTTCCAGGCTTCAAACAGAGATTCAGTGATGGTTGATGTCATTTCTGAGTGGGTCTGGAATTCTCAACAGCCGCAAGCCATCACCTCCAGTGCCGCTATCGCGGATCTCGGCGAGAATATTCTTGCCAACCAGGGTAACGTTCGACGCAAATCTGCTGCTTCGTTTTCCCCATACCGCTTTAACTTCGCCCGAAGACGGGTCGCGCCACTCAAGGTTGAAATGCCCATTGCGAGTTAGCGCCAAAGAACCGAAAGTCTTGAAAAATCCAAAGCTCGTGAACTCATCGGTGGCCCACAACCGATGGCCGGTCGCGAGGTCGAACGCGAGAGCGCGGCCCTGCGCCAGAACGTACACGTTTTTACCATCTTGTTCTATTTGATGATACCCGCCAAGCTCGTTTGGCAGATCTGTTCGCCACAACTCGCGTAGGGTTTCCTGTTGGAGACATTGCAGTTGGTATTTGGGACCAAAACTCACGATACAAACTGTGTCGCCGAACGCGGAAAGCACAGCCGCTTTCAGACCGGTATCCACGCGAGTTGGTGGCTTGCCAGGTTCGTCGAAAACCAGCAGAGGGCCTTTGTGAATGGCCGAAAACACCCTTTGCCGTCCCTGCACCATGCCCCTGGATACTTGTTCGCCCAGTTGATACGTCGCTACCTGGCCTGTCGGCGTTGCGACGTATACTGCGTTGCTATCCGGAATGAACAACTGGCCCGACGCCGCAACGATCGTCGGGCCAGTTCCTTCGAAATCAGAATTCGAAGTCAATGGCTTCGCCCAGATCGGCTTGCCTCTAACTGAAATGCAATGAAGTACACGATCATCGGATACGAAGTACAGGCGGTCTCTTACCCGAACTGCGTTTGACCTTACACCCTTTTTCGTTGGGTATGTCCAGATGATCTTGCGTGTGACGAGATCGAAGCTGGATACTCGAGCCTTATCGACAGTTCCATATCCGATTCCGACGACAACGGTGTGATCGTCAAGAACGTGTAGAACGTGAACTCCCGCTTTAGCTAGTCGAGCATCCCAGATCGTCTCCGCAGCTACCGTCGGCAGGGTCTTGCGAAGGGCCTCGTTCAATGTCCTGAGCGCGTTCTCAGCAATCTCGACGTCATTGTCTTTTGTTAGGTCGCGAAGGACCTGCAGATGAGCATTACTCTGAACTACTTCAAGAGCTGCGATTGTCGCCCGTTTGGTGCCATGTTCAGGTGATATGCATAACGCCTTCGCCAATCGCACAACAGTTTCCGAAGGCACTGTCTGCAGGAGGCGCAGGGCGTTCGTTCGCAGGTACCCCAATTGGTCCTTGGGATCCGAAGCACGGATCAACATAGCGACGAATGCATCGTCCGGAGGATCGGAGACGGGAAAGCCGTGTTCGACAAACCCATCTTTGATCCATTGTGCTTGTGTTTTGTCCTTATTCTTTTCGTACCAGGACCGCCAATCGTCGGCGTTACGCCCAGCGTCATGATTCGTAATTGACCGCAAGCCGTCCAACACGTGAACACGAGTGCAAACGGAGCCGTACGGTCCCTCGCGCGGCACGTCACCCTGTTTCGCCAGCGCCTCAATTAAGAATGGAACCGACGTGGGGTCTCCGATTCTGCTGATATCAAGAACGAGATCGTGAGGATCGCGCGAGGATGCGAGAGCCGTATGAAGCTGCGGCAGCATAGCAGGCGAGGCGGCGTCTGTCTGCGCTTGGAAACACCTGCAGAATATCGTCAGGAACGCCAAAATAGCCGCAAGACGTTTCATGCGAGCACTCTACGCCGATTGGAGGGCAACTTCCAGGTTAGTTAACCATAACGCAGCAGTGTGGCGGGTCGATGGTAACGGTACGATTGCCGGCGGCACCGATGGCAAGCGATGTACCGCGGACGTTGCGGATCTGGACGGTGGTGGCGGGCATGGTAGTGGTACCAACTGCAATAACAACAGTTCCTCGGGGATTAAAGTCCCCGAGGAATGAAAAATATAGTGCACGCTAATTCGGCGCAGCTAAAGCTGCGCCCTTTCAAAACAGAAGCTTACGCCTTCACTCGCTCCGGCCGCATGAACATTTCCACTTCTTCGTTCTTCTTCGTCGAAAGCCGCTTCTGGCGGTTCTCGTAGCTGGCCTTGATGAATGCCGTGAACAGCGGGTGTGGCTCGAGTGGCTTTGACTTGAACTCCGGATGGAACTGGCATCCGAGGAAGTACGGATGATCGTGGAGTTCCACGATCTCGACGTAAGTTCCATCTTCGGTGGAGCCGGTGATCTTGAGGCCAGCGGCGGTCAATTGCTCTTCGTATTCGCGGTTGAACTCGTAGCGATGGCGGTGACGCTCGCTGACTTCCAGTTGGCCGTAAGCCTTGTGCGCAAAAGAGTCGGGTTCGATCTTGCAGGTCCATGCGCCCAGACGCATGGTGCCGCCGAGTTCCTCGACGCCGCGCAGTTCGCGCAGCTTATAGATGACGCGGTGCGGGGTGGCGGGATCGAACTCGCTGGAGTTCGCTTCGTCGAGTCCGACGACATTCCGCGCGAACTCAATGCAGGCGGTCTGCATGCCGAGACAAATGCCGAAATACGGAACCTTGCGCTCGCGGGCGTAACGGATTCCGTTCAACATGCCGGCGATACCGCGCTTGCCGAAGCCGCCGGGAACGAGAACGCCGTCGTAGCCTTCGAGTTGTGATTCGTAGCTGCGGTCTTCCTTGTCCTTGGTTTCGAGGCCTTCGGCTTCGACCCAGTGCACGTTCAGTTTGAGGTTATGGGCGAGCGCGCCGTGAACGAGCGCTTCCTTCAGCGACTTGTAAGAATCCTCGTACTCGACGTACTTGCCGACGATGGCGATGGAGACTTCGTCCTTCGGGTTATAGACGCGATGAACAAGGTCTTCCCACTTGCTGGTGTTGCGATCGCGGGCGTCGATGTGCAGGTACTTGAGGACGAGGGTGTCCACGCCTTCGTTGGCGAACATGAGCGGACATTCGTAGATGGAGCCGACGTCCTTGGCGGTGATGACGGCCTCTTCCTCCACATTGCAGAAGAGGGCGATTTTGGACTTGATGTCCTTGGAGAGAAAGCGGTCGGTGCGGCAGAGCAGGATATCGGGCTGAATACCGACGCTGAGCAGCTCTTTCACCGAGTGCTGGGTGGGCTTGGTCTTGAGCTCGCTGGCGGCGGCGATCCAGGGAACGAGCGTGACATGGACGAAGCAGGTGTTCTCGCGACCGAGTTCCTGGCGCATCTGGCGGATGGCTTCGATGAAGGGCAGCGACTCGATATCGCCGACAGTTCCGCCGATCTCGACGAGGACGACATCGACGTCCTGGCCGACCTTCTTCATGGCGGCCTTGATCTCGTTGGTAACGTGCGGGATGACCTGCACGGTTTTGCCGAGATAGTCGCCGCGGCGCTCCTTGGCGATGATCTGCTCGTAAATGCGGCCGGTGGTCCAGTTGTTGTCGCGGGTGAGCTTGGCGTGGGTGAAGCGCTCGTAGTGTCCGAGGTCGAGGTCGGTTTCGGCGCCGTCGTCGGTGACGAAGACTTCGCCGTGCTGGAACGGGGACATGGTTCCGGGATCAACATTCAGGTAGGGGTCAAACTTCTGCATGTTGACCTTGATCCCACGGCTTTCGAGCAGGCATCCGATGGATGCCGCTGCCAGGCCCTTACCCAGGGAAGAGACCACACCGCCGGTCACAAAGATGTATTTCGCCGCCATCCTCGCCTCAAACGTATTGGATTTTCAGGAGTTGTGTACCGAGACTCGTTTCCCGTGGCTGCAATGGTCACAGGAAAGAACCAATAGGGGTGCACAACCAATTATGCCCTAAACCGTGGATGGTGGATAGGGGATAGTGGAGAGGAAGGGCTCATATTGTCGGTTTTCAATTTGCGGCGCGACAGGTTACCCTTCTTGCCTATCTATGTCGCCGCAATTGCGAGTACCGCATATGTCGGAAGCGAGTTTCCGGAAGGAATATTCGCTGATCTGGATGATAGCGGGAGCGGGCTGCGTGATCCTCGGTCAGCTGATTGCCCCGTCGATTGTGCGAGCGTACGGCTCGTGGATGACCAATGTTGTGGCGCTTGCGGTGTACCTGATTTCCATCCTTCTGTGCCAGTTGGCGCTGCCGTCGATCTGGCGGCGTCCGCATGTGACTCCGCCCATTCTGTTCTTCTCCCTTCCGGTGGGAGCGCTGTGCATTGTGGGTGTGCTGGCGATGAACTGGCTCGGCCCCGAGTTGCAGATCGGGAGGCGAACGCTGGGCTGCCTGGCGCTTTCGCTGGGACTGCTCTATGTCGCTTCGTTGATCTGGGCGGTCGGGGTTGGGATTCGGCGGAAGAAGATGGGGGATATGGATACTGGGATTAGCTGAGTGGCAAAAATCAGAGCAGAAAACGGAAGCCGAGCGCCGTTGCTGATGGTTCTTTCCTTCGTCGTCCTGGTGTCGTTCATGACAATTGCGGTCGTGATCTTTGGCGACGAACTTTCCTTCAGCTTTCAGTTCAGCAAGGTTTCGCTAATCGGGCTGTTATTTTTGGTTGGTGGTACAGCGTTCCTTGCGCTGATGCTGTCGCGCATGGGCAAGTCGTACCGCGACAGAATTCACCTCGTAATCAGCTCCCTGGTCCTTGTCGTCCTGCTGGTCCTTATCGTTCTGGGAACCGACAGTTTTTCGGGGCAGATGTGGATAGGCCGTATTGCGTTTGCTTTCGTAGCGGTTCTGCTCTGGTGGTTAGTGAATAAATACTCGCCGAAACGTTGAGTGTTGGGCAGTCGTAGCTCGTCCCCGAGCCTTTGCCTCCCTGCACGGTTCCTACTACACTTGGCGCTTCGTACCGGAGACATACATGAAAAAGCTGCTCTTCGTTGTACTTGCGCTTTCCCTCAGCCTTGCCGCCCAGACGGCCACGCCTGCTGCATCTGCTGCGGCGCCCGCTGCGGCGGAAGACAAGCCGATCACGACGTTCCCTTACACGCCGAGCTTGTACACGGACTCGATGGACAAGTCGGCCGATCCCTGCGTGGACTTCTACCAGTATTCCTGTGGCGGATGGATGAAGAACAACCCGATTCCGGCGGACCAGGCGCGCTGGAGTGTGTACGGCAAGCTTTACCAGGAAAATCAGCGGTTCCTGTGGGGCATTCTCGACCAACTGGCGAAGCAGAAGACCGGACGCAACGCGACGCAACAGTTGATCGGCGATCACTTTGCCGCGTGCATGGATGAAGGGGCGGTGAACAAGCTGGGCGCGAAGCCGTTGCAGCGTTATTTGAAGCAGATCGATGCGGTGAAGTCGGTGAAGGACCTGCCGGCGCTGCTGGCGAACCTGCACCTGTCGTTGGAGACGGGCGGGTTGCTGTTCAATTTCGGATCGAACCAGGATTTTGAGAATTCCGAGTCGGTGATTGCGTTTGCCGAAGCCGGCGGACTTGGCCTTCCGGACCGCGACTACTACTTGAAAGATGATGAGCGGTCGAAGGATATCCGCGCGAAGTACCTGGCCCATGTGCAGAGGATGCTGGAGCTGATCGGCGACAAGCCGGATGCGGCGAAGGCAGAAGCGGCGAAGATCATGGAACTGGAGACGGCGCTGGCGAAGGCGTCGTTGACGCGAGTGGAGCGGCGCGATCCTTACAAGTTGTTCCACAAAATGGATTTCAAGGGCTTGCAGGAGCTGACGCCGAGCTTCGACTGGGCGGTGTACACGAAGGGCGTTGGACTGGCTCCGCAGAACACGTTCAACGTGACGCAGCCTGCGTTCTATAAGGAAGTTGAGAATCAACTTAAGACGCGTCCGTTGCCGGAGATCAAGAACTACCTGCGTTGGCAGACGGCGCGGGCGACGGCACCGTATCTGTCGAACGACTTCGTGATGGAGAACTTCAACTTCTACAGCAAGACGCTGCGCGGAATTCCGCAACTGCGTCCGCGGTGGAAGCGGTGCGTGTCGCTGGTGGATGGACAGTTGGGCGAAGCGCTTGGACAGGAGTTCGTGGCGCGTGCGTTCAGTCCGGAACTGAAGCAGAAGGCGTTGACGATGACTCGCCAGATCGAGCAGGCAATGGAAGAGGACATCAACACGCTGGCGTGGATGGGTCCGGAGACGAAGAAGAAGGCGCTGGAGAAGCTGCACTCGACGGTGAACAAGATCGGGTATCCGGACAAGTGGCGGGATTACAGCTCGGTGAAGATTTCGCCGACGGACTTTCTGGGCAACGTGGAGCGCGCAACGCAGTTCGAAGCGAAGCGGCAATTGAACAAGATCGGCAAGCCGCTGGACCGCGGTGAGTGGAGCATGTCTCCGCCGACGGTGAACGCGTACTACGATCCGCAGATGAACGATATTAACTTTCCGGCGGGCGTGCTGCAGCCTCCGTTGTATGACCCGAAGATGGATGACGCCCCGAACTACGGTGATACGGGCGGGACGATCGGACATGAGTTGACGCACGGCTTCGACGACCAGGGACGGCAGTTCGACGCGAAGGGCAACCTGAAAGACTGGTGGACGAAAGAAGACAGCGACGAATTCAACAAGCGGGCGCAGTGCGTCGCCGATCAGTACGCAGAGTACGTGGTGGTGGACGACATCAAGATCAACTCGAAGCTGACGCTCGGAGAGGATGTTGCCGATCTGGGTGGGCTGATCCTGGCGTGGATGGCGTGGAAGGATCAGACGAAGAATCAGAAGCTGATGCCTATCGAGGGACTGACGCCGGAACAGCGGTTCTTTGTCGGTTACGCGCAGTGGGCGTGCGAGAACGATCGTCCGGAGAACAAGCGGGTGAGCGCCATGACGGATCCGCACTCGCCGGGTAAGTACCGGGTTAACGGACTGGTGGTGAATATGCCGGAGTTCCAAAGCGCGTTTGGCTGCAAGGCCGGACAGCCGATGGTGAAGGAAAACCGGTGCAGGGTGTGGTAGTTCAGTAATTCTGGGCGGAGGCGCGGGCGTGAGTTCGCGCCTTTCGTTTTGGGCTTGTCCGTACGTAACCCGCAACCCAGAGGATGTGACGGGGTTCTCACTTGGGAGTGGAAATCCGGTAATAGAATATGGCCATGTTCCGCCGCGGACTCATCGTCGTGCTGCTGCTCTTCTCTGCCTCGTGGCTCTTTGCCGAGGCGAATAAGCGCTTGATCCTGAAAGATGGCTCGTACCAGGTGATCACGAAATACGAGATCCAAGGTGACCGGGTGCGTTATTTTTCGGCTGAGCGCTTTGAGTGGGAGGACGTCCCGAAAATCCTGGTGGACTGGGATGCCACGAAGAAATACGAAGAGGACCTGAAGAAGGACGTGGCGCACTCTTCCGAGCAGATACAAAAGGAGTTGGAGGAAGAGAAGGCACTTGAAGACGCGAAAACGCCGGAGGTCGCCCCGAACCTGCGTCTGCCAATTACGGGCGGCGTCTTCGTGTTGGACTACTACCGTGATGTGCCGCAGTTGATCGAACTGCACCAGAACGTGAGCGAGATCAACAAGGACATGAAGGGCAACATCATCCGGGCGACGATTAATCCGTTTGCGAGCAACAAGCAGAAGATCCAGGTGCCGGGACCGCACGCGAAGGTGCAGGTGCATGTGCCGCGTCCAACGGTGTTCTTCAACGTGGAGGATGCGCCCGAGCCCGACAAGGACAAGCAACCGACCGCGGGCAATGTTGACCGTACCGATGACGCGTTGCTGATTCCGCCGAAGGCGGAGCAACGCTATCGATTCGTGAAGATGGAAGAGAAGAAAGATTCGCGAATCGTCGGCAATTTGAAAATCACCATGACGGGCAAGATGAGCCAGCAGCAGACGTTCGTGCCCACGAGGGGCGAACTCATGGGTGGCGGCTGGGTGAAGATTGTGCCGGAGCAAGACCTTGTTCCGGGCGAATATGCGGTGGTGGAAATGCTCGGGGAGAAGGAGATGAACCTCTATGTGTGGGACATCGGGGTAAACCCTTCGGCTCCGGAGAATGCTTCCGCATGGAAGCCTGAGGCTCCGAAGCCAGAAGGGCCTGTCGAACCGCCCAAACTCGAAAAGCGTACGAAGTAATCAGCGTTCGAGAAGCATATCGCTGTAAGAACCCTGCATAAGTTGCGAGTCGCTCACGCCGAATTCCTTCCGGAATGAGTCACACTGTCCCTTCAACCGGGGTAGGTCCTCCTCGGTTCCGATCGCTTCGACCTCGATGAATGTACCGAGTCCTTCCACCCGGTCGAGGTGAATCTTCACGTTATCGACGAAGTAGATCTCGCGGTGTTTGTCGACGGTGACGAGGACGCCCAGCGCCTTCGAGAGAACTGCACGCAAATCAGACCCAGGCGGAACCGCGGACATGGTGACGTCAGACAGCTTTGGTCCGGCCTGGTCAGGGCGCGAGTAGAAGATGAGCGAGTTCTCGATGTTTCCCTCACGGAGTTTGAGGCGGCCGGTGGGCACGAAGAAGTAGGTGTCGACCTGGTGATCGGTGCCGACGTAGCGGGCATTTTTGTTCTTAAGGATTTCGCGAATCTGCTGGTGATCGGCAGAGCGAGCTTTGAACTCGATGATTGAGTGCTGCATGACTCTATTGTCGATTTCCGATTTACGATTGTCGATTACAGAGGAGCAAACAAATAAGGCGGACAAGCGTCCGCCCTGCGGGAATCAAAATAACTTAGTCTTCGAAGCTGCGGGCTCCGCCCTGGAATCCGTTCTTCGCCTGCTGCCATAACCACTTAATTACCCGCTGGTCGTTGTAGCAGTAGGCGAGATTGTGATTCAGCGTGGAGAAGCAGTGGCGCTGGCACGTCTTCTTCATATCGCGCATCTGGACGGCGTCGAACTTTGGCTCGTCGATGTTGCCCCAGTCGTACGTGGCGGGATACATCGGGAAACAAGGCCCAACCGTACCGTCGGTGCGGATGATGACGTTGTTCTGGCCGCCGCGACAGTTCCATTCCTTGAACTGAAGCTCACCGTCGGAGTTGTGCTCGATACCATGCATGGTGCCGAGCAGGTCACTGACGTCGCCGTTTGAGGCGGTTCCATCGCCGTACCAACCGTACTTCTTAACGTCCTGCGGGGCCGCCATGCGGATGAACGCTTTCATCTCCTGAAGACGCTGGATCGAGTTGACCATCTGGTAGCCAGCTTTGTTCTTCTCGATGATCCAGTCCACCAGTTCATCGACGGCTCGCCAGTCCTCCGGGCGGATGTAGGTAGGATTGTCGTTCATGTGCTTGAAGTGCTCATCCTGCTCAAGCATGGGCGTTTCGTTGATGTGGTAATCGGTAGCGACGCGATGTTCGCGCGCATACTCGGTGATCATGCGTACGTCTTCGTGATTGTTCCTACAGATGTTGATGTTAAAGAACACCATGTAGTCGTAGACATACTGCTTGCGCAACACGTACTCCAGGTTCTTCTGTGCCGGGACGAGCGCCTTGGGCAGTCCGGGCTTGAGATCCCACGCATCGAGAGCGAAGTTGAAGACCGAAACGCCAGCGTCAGCGAGTCGATCGCAAACTTCGGGACGCAGCAACCGGCCGTTCGTTCCTATGTAGATCCAGAAGCCTTTTTTTGCAGCGTAGTAAACAATCTTGTGAGCGACCTGCGGGCGCAGAAGGGGTTCGCCGCCCATCAGCGCGAGCACGCGACAACCATTGGCGTGAAGCCAGTCGATGGAGCGCTTGGCCACGTCTTCAGTCATGCCTTTGACCTTGTTGTCGAACGCCCAGCAATACCAGCAATCGAGGTTGCACTTGTAATCAACGAAGAGGTACGACGTAATGGGATGGAAATCGCCTGGAAGGACGCGAGACTTGATGTAAGGCATCAGCCAACCGCGAGCGGTACGGCGAATTTTCTTCAGTCCCCATGGTCGCCGCTCGGGGGGAACTTCGGGTCCGGGATCATTTAACTTTTCCGGATACTGAGGAAACACTGGCTCCGGTAAAGCCTCACCTGTGACCACCGCAGGTTTCGGCGGCTGCGGTGCAGTGTTCATGAGAAGGTCGTGAATCGCCACATCGATTCTGAACTTGGCGGGTGATGCCATGAGTCCTCCTTTCCAGCAAAACCCTTCAGTTACCCTCCGCGGCAGGGCGCCGCCTTTTTGGAACAGTATAACGCTCGAAAACGGCTGAGAGAGCAAGGAATCGAATCAAGAAGGGATGAGCAGGAACATGAAAAACTGCACAGATCCTGATGCAAACGGCTGAGTTCAGGCTACTTCAGCAAACCCTGCTGGGCGATGCCGATGTTATCGCGAGTGGAATTCTTAACCACGTACATCATCTCGTCGGCCTGACGAATGATCTCGTGCGCGCTCTTGGCGTCTTCGGGATAACTGGCGAGACCGAAGCTGGCGCGGATGTTCAGATTGAGATTCTCGTCCTTCAGGAACTCGGTGGTGCGGAAGAAGTCGAGCAGACGACGGGCGACAACGGTCGCTGATTCCTTGCCGGTCTGTGGAAGCAGAATGACGAACTCGTCGCCGCCATAACGGAAAGCATAGTCAATCAGGCGGAGATGAGCTTTGATGGCGTATCCGACCTCGGCGAGCAACTTGCTTCCGACCAGATGGCCATGGGTGTCATTGACCTGCTTGAAGCGATCGAGATCGATGAACAGAACAGTGAACTCGTAGCCGAAACGTGCGGAGCGGTAAACCTCTGCCTCTAAAGTCTTGTAGAGGTGCCGGGCATTGTAGAGGCCGGTGCAATCGTCGGTGATGGTGAGTTCCTGAATCTTTTCCACCGCACGTGCGTTCTCGATGGCAATGGCAGCGTAGTCGCACAATGCGTTGAGGAAGAAGATTTCATTTTCGTCGAACTCGCTCAGACCGACGTTGATGAGCTGAATGACGCCGAGTACGCGCTGACGCGACTTGAGCGGCATGCAGACGATGGAACGGGTCTTCCACTTGGTCATCTCGTCAATGCGCTTGGCAAAGCGAGGATCGTTGTAGACATCGGGGACGATGAGCGGCTCCCCGTGGCGAGCAACCCATCCGGCAATTCCCTCGCCCATTTTGAGGCGAACGGTTTTCAGAGCTTCAGCAGCATCGCCGACAGCGATGGCGAAGTAGAGTTCGTCCTTGGGTTCGTCGACCATCAGCAGC
Source organism: Terriglobales bacterium (assembly GCA_035561515.1). NCBI lineage: Bacteria > Pseudomonadati > Acidobacteriota > Terriglobia > Terriglobales > Terriglobales bacterium. The sequence continues at coordinate 77,905 of DATMXP010000043.1, forward strand.
GACCAGGTATCCGGACGAAAATACTCCGCGACCTTCTCCATGATGGTCTGAAGGATGGAGTCGAGGTTCAGCGATGACGTCAGCGCCTTCGCGACATCGTGGAAGATGTTCAACTCGTGTAACTGGCGAGCCCGATCGATGCCTGCGCCCTGGGTCATGAAAGCGGATTTCCCCTCTGCTGGGGTGCCGTGCGGCGAATTATATTTTCGCTGCTCGTTCTTCAGCAATAACTCACTTCGATACCGGGTAGTAACTTTCGTTTAGATGACACCCCGGTACCTCCACGCATCCAGCATAAGGTAAAGACCGGCCTGAGCGTTTGAGTAAAACGCTCCAACTCTTTGGCGATTCGGTACTTACACTGGTTTTTGTTTGACACCCGTTCGTCCGGATACCTATCATGACGGCGGATTTCTTCCATTTTACTTGCTAAAGGTCCAGGGAGTCGGCGGTGGGAACATTTGGCGATCGCCTTCGTCGTGAACGAGAGATGCGAGGCATCGGATTAGAGGAAATCGCTGCCGCCACAAAGATATCCTCAAGGAACCTGAAAGCCCTCGAAGACGAAAAGTTCAACCAACTTCCCGGCGGCATCTTCAACAAAGGATTTGTACGGGCCTACGCGAAGTTCCTCGGCATCGACGAGGAGCACATCGTTGCGGAGTACGAGGCGGCCTCGCACGAGACCGAAGCGGCTCGCGAAGAGAAGTTGAAGGTGGAATTCTCGAAGCCACCCGTAAAAAAGGACAGTGAGGGGCAAGAGATTTCCATTGAGCCGAAGTCGCAGTGGGGCACCATTGCCGCGATTGTGCTGGTCGCAGTACTGGCGTACGGCGGGTACAACGTCTACCAGAAGAAAAAAGTCGAGCGAGAACAGCACAGACAGGCAGAGATCGCAGCCCAGCAGCAGGTGCAGCAGCGACAGCGCGCCGACGCTGCCGCGGCGGCGCAGGCCGCGCAGGCTCAAGGGGTGCCTTCCGAAGGAGCTCCTCCCGAGGGAACTGCACCAGCGGAGGGCACGACGGCGGCCCCGCAGACCACCCCTGTAACACCAGAACAGAAACCCGTTACGGAAGCGCAACAAGCGACGCTGAAGACACCGAACCCGGCAGCGACCCCGAGCGGACCGCCGTTTGAAGTGACTATGAAGGTCAACTCCGAATCGTGGATCTCGGTGAAAGTTGACGGCAAGCTGCTGGTGAGCGGCACGCTCTCGGCTGGAACCGAGAAGGCCTTCAAGGGGAAAGACAAAATCGAGATGGTGCTGGGCAAGGCGGGCGGGGTGGAAGTGAGTTATAACGGCAAACCGGTGGAGAACCTTGGCAAGGGCCAGGATGTACGCAAAATAACGTTCACCCCATCCGGGTACGAATAACGCCATTCAGGTACCCACGGCAGCGCTTCGCTGCGTAAATTGGCACGATTCCTTACGGTATTTTCGCCCGTAAACCAAGGGAAACATTGCTGAAACCGTGATTTCTTGTTAATTTGTTGTACGCCCTATTTAATCTTTGTGGCCTACGCTTCATCCCCCCTCAGTAGCGTCCAAAGTTTTGCAGGAGGAAGTTCAGTTGCCATCCAAGAAACGCTATTTGTTTACGTCCGAGTCGGTGACCGAGGGTCACCCGGACAAGATTGCCGATCAGGTTTCTGACGCAATCCTCGACGCCTGCCTGGAGCAGGACCCCTACAGCCGTGTTGCCTGCGAAACGCTGACCTGTACTGGCACGGTATTTATCGCCGGCGAAATAACGACCAAAGCTTATGTGGACTTCCAGTCGCTGGTACGGGGCGTGGTGGGTTCCATCGGCTACGACAACGCTCTGTTCGGCTTCGATTCGAATACTTGCGCGGTGATTTCGTCCATCAACAAGCAGTCGGGCGACATCGCGATGGGTGTGGACACAGGCGGCGCCGGAGATCAGGGCATGATGTTCGGTTACGCGACGAACGAAACGCCCGAACTGATGCCGACCCCGATTGCACTGGCCCACAAACTCTGCTTGAAGTTGAGCCAGGTTCGCAAGAACGGCATGCTTCCCTACCTTCGGCCTGATGGCAAATCCCAAGTCACAGTTGAATACGACGATAACCACAAGCCGATCCGCGTGGATGCCGTCGTGGTCTCGACGCAACACGCCGAGACGGTGACGAACGAAGAGCTTCGTGCCGACATCCTGAAGCACGTGATCCAGGCTGTGATTCCGTCGAACCTGCTGGATGCGGACACCAAGTACCACATCAACCCGACGGGCCGCTTCGTAATCGGCGGACCGATGGGCGACACCGGATTGACCGGCCGCAAGATCATCGTGGATACCTACGGTGGCATGGGCCGTCACGGCGGTGGCGCATTCTCGGGCAAGGATCCGACCAAGGTTGACCGCTCGGCCGCTTACATGGCGCGCTACATCGCGAAGAACGTTGTGGCTGCCGGACTTGCGGACCGCTGCGAAGTGCAGTTGGCGTATGCCATCGGCGTCGCGGATCCGGTCAGCGTGCTGGTGGATACGTTCGGCACCGGCAAAGTTTCCGACGAGAAGATTGCCGAGTTGGTGTTCAAGAACTTCAAGATGACCCCAAAGGGCATCATGGAGACACTGAACCTGCGCCGTCCGATCTACCGCAAGACAGCTGCGTACGGACATTTCGGACGCGACGACAAGGACTTCACCTGGGAAGCGACCGACAAGGCTGCTGCCCTGCGTTCTGCTGCCGGACTCGAAGTCGTAGCAGCAAAAAAATAAACGCTCGGTAGCGAGCAAGAATCCAAGGCCCGGCACTTCGGTGCCGGGTTTTCATGAAAGACACGATTTCAATGGCAACATCGAAGGCGAAACAGGAGAGTATGGCGACTTCCGCAACAACCACCGTTCCTTGCGACGTAAAAGACTTCGCAATGGCGGATCTTGGCAAGAAGAGAATCGATTGGGCAAACCAGTCGATGAACGTTCTGCAGATCATCCGCAAAGAGTTCATCAAGAATCAGCCGCTGAAGGGTATCCGCATCGCGGCTTGCCTGCACGTAACCGCTGAGACAGCGAACCTGATGATCACGCTGCGCGACGGCGGCGCCGATGTGGCGCTGTGCGCGTCGAACCCGCTGTCGACCCAGGACGACGTGGCCGCTTGCCTCGTGCGCGACTACAACATCCCGGTGTTCGCGATTAAAGGCGAGGATAACGAAACTTATTACCAGCACATCATGTCGGCGCTGGACCACAAGCCGCACATCACGATGGACGACGGCGCAGATCTCGTGTCGATCGCGCTCACGAAGCGCACCGACGTCGTGGACGGCATTATTGCCGGTACGGAAGAGACGACGACCGGCGTCATCCGCCTGCGCGCGATGGCCAAGGAAGGCGTGCTGAAGTATCCCATCATCGCCGTGAACGATGCCGACACCAAGCACATGTTCGATAACCGCTACGGCACCGGTCAATCCACGATTGACGGTATCGTGCGCGCGACGAACTTCCTGCTTGCGGGTTCGAAGTTCGTGGTTGCCGGCTACGGCTGGTGCGGACGCGGTCTTGCTGCCCGCGCTCGCGGACTTGGCGCGGAAGTGATTGTGACCGAAATCGATCCGACGAAGGCGCTGGAAGCCGTGATGGATGGCTATCGTGTGATGTCGATGCACGAAGCCGCGAAACTCGGCGACGTCTTCTGCACCGTGACCGGCAACAAGAACGTGCTGGCGAAGGACCACTTCGAAGTGATGAAGAATGGCGCGATCATTTCGAACTCCGGCCACTTCAACGTCGAAATCGATATTCCGGCACTGGAGAAGATGTCGTCTTCGAAGCGGACCACTCGTAACTTCGTCGAAGAGTTCTCGATGAAGGACGGCCGCAAGATCAACCTTCTGGGTGAAGGCCGTCTGATCAACCTGGCGAGCGCGGAAGGACATCCGCCGTCGGTGATGGACATGAGCTTTGCCGACCAAGCGCTTTCGGTCGATTACCTTGTGAAGAACCACAAGAGCCTCGAAAAGAAGGTGTTCAAGGTTCCAGACGAGCTCGACAAGCGCGTTGCGAAGTTGAAGCTCGAGTCGATGGGAATCAAGATCGATCGTCTGACGCCGGAACAGGAAGAGTACCTGGCAGGGTGGTCGGAAGGCACATAGAACGAATCGGTAGTTCAGAGGCGGCAGATCCCAAGTCTGCCGCATTGCTTTTTGTATTCGATCGTTCCAGTTCCGGCAATGACCTTAGTAATCACTGGATTTCCCTCGAACTTCGGCGATAATGCGCAACCATGCGCAGAGCAACATGTGCAACGTGTGCCACCGAACAGCCGATCGGACAAATGAACGAGTTTGCCGGAAAGATCTATTGTCCGACATGTGCCAGCAATGCGGCAGAGGCGGCAAAACAGGGTGAGATCCACTCCATCATCGACCCGACTATTTGCGCCAATTGTTCGACGGATTGGGGCAGCAGCGAATTGCCGAAGGTCGGCGGGTTGCCTTTTTGTCCGACCTGCCGGGAAAAGGTCTACAACTATCCCTTCCCGAATTGGCTGAAGGCAGGTCTCGCGCTTGCGCTGGTACTGCTGGTGGTGGCACTCGCGAATGGCGCGAAGTACTTCCGGCTTGGCAAGAATCTGTACCGGGGCGAAAGCCAACTGAAGGCCAGGAACTATCCCGAGGCGATTCGGTTATTGACGCCGGTGGCTGAGGCCGCTCCGGAGTGCGAGAAGTGCGTCCTGCTGCTTGCCAAGAGCTATCTACTGGCAGGGCAGCCAGAGCAGGCATGGGCCGCCGCAAAAAAACATCACGACGGACAATTCGACAATTCTGAATTGTTCGATGAGGTGAAACCGCTCTTTGATCGCTTCATGACCGCATTTGAAGAGGTGGAATCGGCGCAGAAGAAGTACATCGAAGAACATAACGAAGAAGAAGCCATGCAGCTTCTGGACAAGGCTATTAAGGATTATCCGGAATGGCAGGTCCCACGCGAGCAAAAGAAAGTTTTCGAGGTAGGGCTCGCCTTCGATCACAAGGATTACGACAAGTTCCTTTCGCTGGCGCAGGAGTCGTACCGCACGAAGCCGGACTCGATGTCCACCGCACAGGTAGCCAGCGCGCTTGCATGCAAATACGCGGTCACCGGGGAGCCGCAATTCCGAACCGACGCCGAGCAGATGCTGGCAAAAGCCCGCGATCTGGCCACCGATGACACACAGACGACTGAATACCAGGAATATTACGAGCGAATCATGCACCGTTTGGATTCGCGAGAAATCATCTCGCGCGAGGAGTACAACCGCAAGTACCGGCCGAACCAGAAGCAGGAGGGCAAGTAATGGTCATCATTCCCGGATTCCTGATTGCACTCGCCACGTTCCCGGGGGTCATCATTCACGAGGCTGCACACCTGCTCTTCTGCCGTATGACCGGACTGGCCGTCTTCGACGTGAAATTCTTCCAGCTCTCGAATCCGGCCGGGTATGTGATCCACGAGCAGACAGATGACTTCAAGAAGACATTCCTGGTCAGCATGGGACCGTTTTTCGTGAACACGCTGCTTTGCCTTGTCTTCTGCCTTGCGGCGTTCCTTCCAATCTGGGAACTGAAGATCGACGACTATCTCGGTTATTTCTTCTACTGGCTTGGCATCTCGATCGGAATGCACGCGTTTCCGTCGACCGTGGATTTGAAGCACATCTGGAAACTGGCTCCGCAGTATGCGAAGAAGGGGAATCTGCTTGCCATCCTGAGCTATCCGATTGTGGTTGTCCTTTATCCGTTGAACTTCCTGCGCGTAGTGTGGGCGGACCTGGGGTATGGGCTGGCGGTTGGAATTTTGGGACCGCTGGCAATCTTCAAGGCATTGGCGTAGCCGAGAGGAGCACCCCAGAAGTCATCTCCCGAAAACAGCCTTCTTCGGCGGAAAATGAGCCACGGAGGATGGCGTCGATATGACCTTGAAGAACAGGTGTGTCGCGGGCCTGATCACGGGCGTGGTGCTTCACTTCTTTATCTTTCACCCGTACCTGCCCTATTCGGTACGAGAAAGCCGGGTTCCAGGATTCTGGACGCTGGTCGTAGTGTTTGCAGTCGCGGGCTTTCTTCTGAACCTTGGCAATACTGAGAGGCGTGGCCTGATATGCGCCTGTGTCGTTGGCGCAATGTTCGCCGGGAACATGGTGATCATTGCCATGGACTGGATGAAGGACCCGACCACGCACAATCTCTTCCCGTTTGAATTCATCATGATTGCTCTGGCCTTCGCGCCGCTCGGGGCGGGCACGGTGGCGTCGCTGTACGCCAGTCGACTTCGGGCTTGAGGTTGCGCGTCACTACCTGAACACGATGTTCGTGCTATCCTCAGCCCTTCATCATGTTCGAGCGATATACAGAAAGGGCACGCCGGACCATTTTCGTCGCCCGCTACGAAGCCGCGGAACTCGGTGCGCAGGAGATTGAAACCGAGCACCTGTTGCTTGGCTTGATCCGCGAGAGCCATCACCTGCTGCGCTTCCTGCCTGCCCTCAACACATTGGGCGAACTGCGCAATGAGATCCTGGCTTCGGTGCCGGTCAGGGAGATCAATAGCTCGCAGGATATCCCCTTGGCCATGCCGGCAAAACGAATGCTGGCGTATGCCGCCGAGGAGGCGGAGTCGTTGGGCCATACGCATGTCGGGACGGAGCACTTGTTCCTCGGCCTGCTGCGCGAAAGCGATTCGTTGGGCGGAAAACTCTGCACAAAGTACGGCGCCGAACTCGGCAAGACGCGCCAGTTAATGATGACGTCGGCGAGCGCCGTCATGCCGGGGCAGCAGGGTGGCAATTATGTTCGCCATCAGGCCGAAGGATGCGTCATCTTCGTGGAAGCGAACTCGGGCGAGCGAGTCGGCATTACGGGACTGAACGCGCTGGACCGGATTCCGCGCGAAGGAGAATTCGTCAGCCTGGATGATTACCGTAATCGTCCGCGGAAGTTCCGGGTGGTAGAGGTGGTGTATCACTTTCATCGAGACCCGGCGAATGCACCGGCATCTGCACACCGATTGTCCTCGGTGACAGTGCGAGTGTTGCAGATCGCAGGCCATCCTGGTGCGATTACGGACAGCACGTAGACGCAAGATGTGGCTCCGTCGAAGCTCTGTGACGTTTATTCCGTTTTGGGAACAATTCCAAAACGGAATTCGTTTTTGCACAGCAGACGAAAACGGCTGCTGGATGCAGACTTCCAGCGGGTATACTCCGATTCGAACCTGTGAGTGGACCACCAGGAACTCGCTTCCCCAGACTGAGGCGACACTCATTCGCGGTTGATTCTTACCCAAGAAGCGACTTAATATAATGACAAGTTCATTCACCCGACCCAAGCCGCTCTCGGCGAAGGAAGTACGGGAAATTGTGCGCGACGCACTGGAGAAAGGCGTATACCGCGAGACGAGTCATGCAAAGTTCGATCACGCCGAGCGGATGATTGGGATCCAGGATGTTCTTTATGGATTGGAAACTGATTGGCGGTCATGCACGCCCGATGAATTCAATCCGGTTGAGTGGCAGTGGAAGTACCGGATTAGAACCCGGGATATCGATGGGGAGAATTTGACCATCATTGTTGCGGTGGATCCACGGAGCAGGAGATTCGAGGTCATAACGAGATTCCATGAATGACCATAGTTGCAAGGAGTTCACGTCCACATCTACGCGGCCTTTTCATCTGACAACGGCGGGGCTTCCCAACGTTTATCTGGTCGGCGTAACGTACCGCAATTGCGCCGAGTGTCACCGCCAGAGTGCCGAAATTCCGGCCATCAAGCGCCTGATGTTTGCCATAGCGGAATCCTTAGTCAAGAAGGAAGGATTGCTTTCAGGCGAGGAGATTCGATTCCTACGAAAAGAAGTGGGAAAGAAAGCCGCTGATTTTGCAGCCCTGATCAACAAAACGCCAGAGCACTTTTCGAAACTCGAAAATGGTCAACTTCCACTGACGGAAGACACGGACAAGTTGGTTCGGCTCACCTACACGATGCTAAGTGGAAACAAGAAGCTGATGCAGTCGCTGGCGGAAAATGCCGAGGAGTGGCTCACGTCCATTCACGGACGACGGCAAGAGCGCATTGTCGCCACTCACAACAAATCACTGCGGGCATGGAAAGTCTCCAGAAAAGCAGCATGAACTAGCCCCCTTCCCGTTTTGGGAATTCGTGACAATTTCTTTGGATATTTTTCTTGGACGATAGTACGGTGCGTACTATAGTACGTGCCGTACTATGAGTTCCGTTCCCACATCGCTGGAATTTGCGCTGCTCGGCTTGGTGCGAATGCATCCGCAGTCGGGATATGACCTGCGCAAGACCTTCTCATCGACTCCCCTTCGCGCATATAGCGACAGTCCAGGTTCGATTTACCCGGCGCTTCGCCGAATGGAAGCCAAGCAGTGGATTGTGGCCACCGCCGAGAAGGACAGCAATCGCAAGCGGCAGGTGTACCGTGTGACTGCCACGGGAAAGAAAGCGTTGGTGTATTGGCTGCAGAAGCCGGTCACGCGCGATGACATCGTCTGGCGCCTCAATGACCTGATTCTCAGATTCGCTTTCCTCGACGGCAACGTACCGCGGCGGGCCACCTTGCGGTTCCTCGGAGAATTCGACCGCGAACTCGACTCTTATCTCCGCGACCTGCGCAGCTACTCGCACGATTCGGGGATGAACAAAAGCATCAACACCGGCACGCTCGCCTTTCAGTTTGGGGTCGAAGGTTTCGAAGCAAACCTCGCGTGGGTGCGGCGCGTCCGCAAACAACTCGAAGGAGATCAGCCATGAAAACCGTCGGAAAGATCCTGCTAGGCGTTATCGCTTACGGCATAAGCATGGTCGTAAGTGGCGCATTGATGACGGCGCTGCATCTGCCGATGCTGCGCCCAATTCCGGGCGAAACCCGGTCACCGGAAACACAATTCCTGCTGATGATGTTGTGCACTCCGGTTCTTATCGTCGGCCTGATTCCGCTCGTACAGGGGCTCCGCGGGACATGGGTTCAGCGCTGCCTTGCGATCGCGGCCTTGATGTTTGTAACGCTCGGTTTGAACACGATCATTGAGCTCACCATATTCAGCGACCTGCTTCCGGACGGCAACCTGCTGGTCTCCGCATTCTTCATTTTGCCTGCATTGATTACTGCGGCAGTGATTTCCTACGGCAAAGGCCGCACCGAAGAGCCCACCTTTGCGCATTTCGGGATTGGCGGGTGGAGTTGGCGCCTGGTGTTAGCGTGGATGTCTTTCCCGGTGATCTACTTTCTCTTCGGAATGTGCGTAGGTCCGTTCGTTGCACCTCACTACATGGCCGGGGTGGCCGGACTGAAAATTCCGCCAGTAGACGTAATCATCAAGACGCAATTGGTTCGCAGCCTCTTTTTCCTGGCCGCATCCTTCCCAGCAGTACTGCTTTGGACCAAGTCTCGCGGTAAGTTCATCATGGCAATGGGTTTGGCACACGCGGTGATGGTTGGGATATTCCCGCTTATGCAGGCAGGATTTCTTCCCATGCTGCTGCGCGTTCTGCACAGCATAGAGATAACAGCGGACTCGTTCGCCTACGCGGCCGTGCTCGGCCTTCTCTTCTTCCGGGCAAAGAAAGCAGAAGTGCTCGAAGTAGCGAAATCAACGGCAGCGTAAACCGGGGTGCTCTGACGTGATTCCTGACGATCACGTCAGAGCACGACCACCGTGATGCCACGGTTATCGCGCCCGATATCGCAATCTTTCTTCAACTCCGGCCAGTTCTTGCACAGCTCCCACGTGGCTTCGTCGGATATACGCCAGTTCTCACCGAATATGACCGCTTTGAGTTCATGCTGATGAAGACGCTTCATCAGCGCCTTCTGGACGGCGATGCGTATTTCACCGCCTTTGCCGGTGGAGCCGTATCCGTGTACGAACTTCAGTAATTGCACGCCCTCTTTGCTTGCGCGACGGAGTTCCAGTTCCATGTGGGAAAGGGCTTCGCGAACGAAGGGCATGCCCTCTTTCAGGTTCACCACTTTGGTCGAAAGTTTGTGCTGGGCCGGCACACGCAAATAGTACGCGAGTTACTACTCGTAACGCAGTGCTTCAATAGGGTCGAGTCGCGAAGCTTTTCTCGCCGGGTAGTATCCGAAGAAGACGCCCACGGCAATTGAGAAAGCAACCGCCACAACAATCGAGAGTGGCGACACGAGGACCGGCCATTTCAGGACGCTGCTGATGACGACAGAAGTGGTGATCCCGAGTGTGACCCCGATGATGCCGCCCATGAGGCTCATCACCATGGATTCTGTCAGGAATTGGCGCTGAACATCTTCTTCGGTTGCACCGATGGCGATGCGGATCCCAATCTCGCGAGTACGCTCGGTTACGGAGACGAGCATGATGTTCATGATGCCGATGCCGCCGACCAGCAATGAAACACTCGCAATGGAGGCCAGCAACAGGGTCAATACCTCGGAGGACTGATTCGCAAGTTCAGCCACATCGGCCAGGTTGCGAACGAAGAAGTCGTCGTCCTGTCCCGGCTGGATGCGATGACGATCCCGCAAGAGCGCAGTAATCTGCTGCTGTGCCGCGTAGCTTGCTTCCTGCGACTTGGCAGAGACCATCACGTAGCCAAGCCAATCCTGTCCGGTGATCTTCTTCTGCAGGGTCGATATGGGAACGTAGACCGCATCGTCCTGATCGGCACCCATGCCGGACTGTCCCTTGGGAATGAGAACGCCGACAACCTGGAACGGCAACGTACCGATGCGGATGGTTTGGCCGATGGGGTCGACTGCGCCGAAGAGGTTCTGCCGAACTGTCTCACCGATCACCGCGACATTCGCCGACATACGAACGTCATCCTGGGTGAAGGAGCCTCCTTCCGCGAAAGGCCAGTCCCTGACCTGGAAGAAATCGGGCGTGGTGCCATTGATGCGGGTGCTCCAGTTCTGGCCGCCGTAAACGACCTGCTGTGAAGAAGCGGAACCGGGGGCCGCGGCGGCACAGGCAGTACACTCGCGGATGATGGCCTGGACGTCTGAGTCGACGAGTGTTTTGGTAGCGCCTCCGCCCATGCGTATGCCACCACGATTCACGCTTCCGGCGCTTACGAATAGCACGTTCGATCCCATCGAGGAGATCTGGGCCTGTACCTGTTGTTGTGCTCCCTGGCCGATGGCGACCATGGCAATGACAGCGGCAACACCGATCACGATGCCGAGCATGGTGAGCACCGAACGCATTTTGTTGCGCGCCAGTGCCCGTAGAGCGACCTGAATGATGGCGCGGAGTTCCATAAAAAGCCCACTTATATGAACCCGCTTTCGGAGCTCAGGTCGCGCGTGGGAGTGCAGCTCCGAAAATAGTCCCGAGGAGTTATCATGCTTGCCTGTCATATGAAAGAGATTGGCTCCTGGGTTCTGGACATCTGCTCGGCTCGTGGAGCCGAGTACGCTGAAGCGAGAGTGGTTGACGAGCGGCATCGGGCGCTCGCAACGAAGAACGGGAAAATAGCGTCGGCCTCCGACTCGGAGTCTCTGGGATTGGGAATCCGGGTGCTTGCGGATGGCGCATGGGGCTTCGCCGCAACAGAGGATCTGACGCGGGCGGGTGTGGAAACGGCCGCTGCCCAGGCGCTGGAGATCGCGCGCGCGTCGGCACAAGTCAAGAAAGATGGAGTCCGGTTAGCGCCGGAGAAGGCGTATCAGGATGACTGGTCGAGTCCCTGCCAGATTGACCCGTTCAGCATTTCCATTGAGCAGAATCTAGATTTGCTGATGAAGATCGATGCGGAACTTCGTTCGGTGCAGGGCGTGACGCTTGCCGAGACGAACCTGAACTTCCGCCGTTACGAGCAGTGGTTCTACAACTCGGACGGATCGGATATTCACCAACTCAAGTACACGACCGGCGCAGGATACGCCGCGTACTCGTTTGAGGGCACCGAAATCCAAAAACGGTCGTATCCGAATTCGTTCGGCGGACAGTGGCAAGACAAAGGCTACGAACTCGTCGAACAACTGAAGCTGTTGGAGAATGCCCGAAGAATTGGTGAAGAAGCTGTCGCGCTGCACAAGGCCGATCAGTGTCCCGAGGGGCGGTTCGACATCATTCTTGATTCTTCGCAATTGGGACTACAGATTCACGAGTCCGTGGGACATCCGATTGAACTTGACCGAGTGCTCGGGATGGAGGCGAACTTCGCCGGCACATCGTTCCTCACGCTGGACAAGCTGCACAGCCTGAAATACGGCAGCGACATCGTGAACGTGGTCGCCGACGCGACCGAAAGCCACGGGCCGGGCCTGGGGACGTTCAAGTATGACGACGAGGGCGTACCTGCACAATGCACGCCGATCATTTCGAACGGTCTGTTCACGGGATATCTGAGCTCGCGCGACACGGCGCACATGATCGGCTTGAAACGCTCGGGCGGGACGATGCGCGCGGAGAGTTGGAATCGTGTGCCGATGATTCGGATGACAAACATCAGCATCCTGCCGGGTGAAAAACCGCTGACACTGGATGAGCTGATCGCCTCAACCGATCACGGAATCTTCTTCAAGACGAACCGGTCCTGGTCGATTGACGACAAGCGTTACAACTTCCAGTTCGGCACTGAAATCGGGTGGGAGATCAAGGGCGGCAAACTTACTCGGATGTTGAAGAACCCTTCGTATTCGGGAATCACCACGGACTTCTGGAATTCCATGGAAGCAATTTGCTCGCGGGATCAATGGACATTGTGGGGCACTCCGAACTGCGGAAAAGGACAGCCGCAACAAGTGATGGGAACTGGACATGGAGCGGCGCCAGCGAGGTTTCGTAACGTAAAAGTCGGCACCGCATACAAGGGGGCTGAATAATGCTCAGCAGGGACAAAGCCTCCGACATTTTCGACAAGGTTCAGAAGCACTCTTCCGCCGATGAGGTTGAACTCATCGTCAATGGGGGAAAGAGTTCGCTTACGCGTTTTGCGAATAACGAGATCACGCAAAATGTGAGCGAAGAGAATTACGTCCTGAGTGTTCGCGTGAATCTCGATGGACGCACCGCTCGTGCAACAACCAACAAGTTCGACGAAGACTCGATTCGGCGGGTGGTGGAGTCGGCCACGGCGTTGGCGCGGGTGCAGGACAAAGATCCCGACCTGTTACCGATGCCCGCGCCTTCGGAGTTTGCTGCGCCGATTTCTCCCGTCGGACGTGCCTTCTTCGAAACGTCCAGTATCGGACCTCGCGAACGCGCCGAGGCAGTCGGCAAGATGGTCGGCGTCGCGAAGCAGCATGACCTGAACTCTGCCGGAATCTTCGCCACGTCTGAAAGCGTGGAAGCGCTTTTCAACTCACGCGGCGTTAGCGCTTATCACACGCAGACTCAGGCCGACGCGTCGATCACGATGATCGGCACAGATTCGTCGGGTTGGCAGAAAGCGACGTATCCTGATGCGCGCGATCTCGATCCGAGGCGACTTGCGGAAACGGCGGCAAAGAAGGCGAAGGAGTCGGCGCATCCGAAGGAACTGCCTCCCGGCAAGTACACAGTCATTTTGGAGCCGGCGGCTGTTCTTGACCTGGTCGGCTTCATGTTCTGGGATTGGGGTGGACAGGCCATCCTCGACGAGCGCTCATTCCTGAATAACCGTATTGGCAAGCGCATCTTCGGCGAAAACATTACGATCATCGACGACGTTTACCATCCGCTCCAGACTGGCGCGCCATTTGACGGCGAAGGTGTTCCGCGAAAACGCGTGCCGCTGGTGGAAAACGGGACTGTCGAAAGATTGGTGTTCTCCCGGGGTACTGCAGCCAAGTTGAAGGATTCTGAGTTCAGGGACAAAGTCGGTCCCGTGGAAGCTACCGGGCACGGCTTCCCTCTTCCGAACGAAATCGGGGAGATGCCGACGAACATCGTGATCACCGGTCCGGCGGGCCAGAGCAAGACGGTCGACCAGATGATCGCATCGACCGAGCGCGGCATCCTCGTTACGAGACTCTGGTACATCCGAGAAGTTGAGCCCTACGAAAAGCTACTCACCGGGATGACGAGGGACGGCACTTTCCTTATAGAAAACGGCCAGGTACGCCAGGGATTGCTGAATTTCCGCTTCAACGAAAGCATGATCCACATGCTCAATAACGTGGAGGCTATGAGCGAATCGGTGCGGTCGAGCGGGGAGGAATCGTTCGACATGGTGGTTCCGGCGATGAAAGTCCGGGACTTCAATTTCACCGAAGTCACCAAGTTCTAGCCCAATTTGGGCATACTTCCGGAACTAACACCGGTACCACCGCTCGCGAACTTTCGTAACTTTGAGAACAAGGGGAATAGCCCTAATCTAGAGCCCTCGTGCTAGAAAACGGAAACATTACGGAAATGCGGAGTGCAGTGCGGTTCCCAGTGAGACTCCCGATCGCCATTCGTGCTGGGGCGGCGGAAGTGATGGCCGAAACGCAAGACATGTCCGCAGGCGGCGTTCTGTTCAACATCGATTCAGACATGACCATTGGCTCCAACATCGAGTTCACGATTTCTATCCCTGCAGACGTGATCGGCGCTCCGGCGGACGTTCTGGTCAGTGGGGAAGGTCGTGTAGTCCGGTGTTCGCCCGAAGAAGGGCGCAAGTCGGTAGCCGCTGTGATTGACGAGTATCGATTCGAACGAGCCTAGAGAGAAAGGGTCTATGTCGCCCAAGGAGCCAGTGAACGGCAACGGAGCCGTGTCGCAGGCGGAAGGTAAACCTTTTATCCGCTTGATTGTGGCCGACACGCAGGCAATATTTCGCGTCGGTGTGCGGAAGGTTCTCGCCCTCGAAGATGACGTCCGTATGGTGGCGCAGGCCGAGAACCTCGGCCAGACGCTCGCGGCGGTCTCAAAGTTTCCCGCAGACGTATTGCTTTTTGAATCGCGCCTGACGCCGAATCCGGCGGAGGCCGTTTCCGAAGTCCTGAAGAAAGCACCCGGCATCAGGGTCATCGTCATTACCGGCGACGTGGATGAAATGACCACCGTCGATTACCTGCGTCGGGGCGTTCGCGGCATCATTAATCGCTCGATATCTCCAGATCTGCTGATCCGCTGCGTTCGCCGGGTCCATGAAGGCGAAATGTGGCTCGACAATCAGGGCGTGAGCTGGGTGATCGAAGCCTATAAGAACCAGGCGACCATGCTTACTTCGCCGCGGCCAAAGAATCGCCTGACCGACAAGGAGATGTTGATTGTGTCTTGCGTGGCGCAGGGCATGAAGAACAAAGACATCGCCGCTGAGGTAGGCACCACCGAACAGGTGGTTAAGAACTATCTCCGTCGTGTTTACGACAAGCTTGGCGTCTCCGACCGCCTCGAATTAGCGCTGTACTGCGTGCATCACAGGCTGCTGGAGAACGCGGCACCGCCGGCCGGCAAGCCCGACGAGCCGGACCTCAATTCGCCGAGCATCAGCGTGCTGCCAAATTAACAAAGTTCGTACTGAACAAAAAAAGCGGCCGAAATGGCCGCTTTTCTGTTTCTAACGGATCTCAGGCTTCTTCCGTATCTGCCGCCCGACGCGCGTTGGCGATTTTCGTACGCAGCCAGCGTGAGTGTCCGTCTTCGAAGTCCGCGAGTTCGGTGTAAATCTGTTTCAGTGCGGTGTCGTGAGTTTCAGGAATCAGCCGGGAATAAAACTTTTGCGCGCCCTCTTCGGCGGCGAGTGCAATTTCGAACGCCTTATATTTCGGCGAAACGGTCGTGTTGGAACGCACGATCGCGAACAATTGCCCGCTTTCGAGTTTCGGAACCTCGATCAACTCGCGGATGTCCTCTTCGGTAATGACGCAGTGCTGCGTACCGTAACGCTCGAAGTACCGCTCCTGCAACATGGTTCCGTGATGGCGTTCCTCGTCGGCCATGTCGTGAAAGACCTGGGCAATCTGGAGCGATTCGGGATCGCGAAACTCGACGAACAACTCGCCGAACTGGGTATAGATCTCCGCATTGCGCTCCTCGATGAATATGGCGACGTGGAGCGCCTCCTGGGCGGACAAAGATGCGAAGTCCCGCTTCATGCTATCTACAGGGTCCAGAAATTTGAGTGATCCCATCTTCTAACGGGCCGCCGGAGTGTGTGCCAATTCCTGCTCAAGTTCGGCTATCTTGGCCCGCAGCCATATGGCTACTGCTTCCTCAACACTGTTCCGATTGTAACCTCTGTCGAGTCGATCGATGGTAGTTCCCTGCGGGTCGAGCGGAATAAAGTGGCAGGGATTCTTCTCTTTCCTGGCGGTCTCGGGCACGAACGACATCAGCATGCAGTCGGTACACGGGTGTGGACGGCCATCCAGGCCCTGGTTAAGGCACGTAACCGAGTCCTGAAAGAAGGAAATTTCCTCCCATGGCATGTGGACCGAACGGCGGTTCCGGCCGTACTCGAGTGACCCGAGCTCAACTTTCAGCTTCTCCAATAATTCCTGCTTGCTGACCATCTGGCCCTCCGGACTGGGATAATCCCCACCGGGATTGTCTGAAAATCGTAAACATCGGGGCTGTGATTTAGGTCACGCAGCCGGGTGTCGCGGGTCCGGCGAGGGCCGCTGAAGCGCCTGATCTACTGATTCCACGGGGATGGCCAGAGAAGATGCGCCTTTGTGACATAAGTCGCAGCTATAGCGGCTTTTCGCTGAGAACCTAATTGCGTGGTGAGGACAATGATGGAAAAACCCAAAAACGTACCCGACTTCGACCAGCGGCCCTTTATCGTGATCTGGGAGACCACCCAGGCATGTGATCTGGCGTGCGTTCATTGCCGCGCGTGCGCTCAGCCGCTGCGAGACTTGCTCGAACTGAGCACGAAGCGGGCCAAGAAATTGATCGACGATATCGCCGAACTGCAGGCTCCGGTATTCGTCATGACGGGTGGCGATCCACTGAAACGGCCAGATATCTTCGAACTGGTCAGCTACTGCCGAGAAAAGGGCGTACGGGCGTCCCTGACACCAAGCGCAACACCACTCCTCACCAAAGAAGCGATCTTGAAGTTGAAAGACGCCGGCCTGGCAAGACTGGCGATTTCGCTGGATGGCTCCGTACCCGAGCTGCACGACAAATTTCGGAAGGTCGATGGGTCCTATGAATGCACGCTGAACGCGGTGCGTTGGGCCCGCGAGATCGACCTCCCGGTGCAGATCAATACCACTATCACCCGCCACAATCTCCACGACATCGACAACATGATCGCGCTCATGGAGAAACTCGACATCGTGCTCTGGAGCGTGTTCTTCCTTGTCCCGACCGGGCGCGGTTCCTCGATCGACCTTATTTCAGCCGAGGAGTTCGAGCAGGTTTTCGAAAAGCTTTATGAAACCGCCCAGCGCGTTTCGTTCGATATCAAGAGCACTGAGGCGCAGCATTACCGGCGGTTCCTGCTGCAAAAGCGGATTGAAGACCGAAAGCCCGGTTCGGGGAAGAAACTGATTCCCTTCCTCGGGGTCAGCACTCCCGACGGAATCGGGAGGGCGCCAAAGGGGATCAACGATGGCAAAGGGTTCGTGTTCGTGTCCCACCGCGGCGAAGTGTATCCAAGCGGATTTCTGCCGATTTCCGGAGGCAACATTCGGAAGCAGTCACTCGGCGAAATATATCGGAACTCTCCTCTTTTCAAGGACCTACGGGATGCCGACAAGCTTGAGGGAAAATGCGGACGCTGCGAGTTTCGGGATATCTGTGGTGGATCTCGTGCCCGTGCCTACGCGCTGACAGGCAATGCCTTCGCAGAAGAGCCGTGCTGCGTCTACGAGCCTAAGCGAGCCCAGAAGCCGGAGAAGGCAGCCGCGATGGCAGGAGACTAGAAAGGTGGGCTCCCGGCGATCACGGGAGCCTAGTGCTTCCTTAGGCAATCAGGCAGCTTTCTTCTGGGGTTTGGTCGGGCTCTGCTTTCTACCCACCCGGGCTTTTTTGCTAAAACCTGCCCCGTTCTGGAGCCTCGGCTCCGCGCCGGTTCTACGGCCGGAGTTAGCTCCACCCATGGACTCCGCTCCGCGGTTATGGTGCGGCTGTTTGGACATGTGGCTCTCCTCGCTCTAATTGATACCTCTACGATGCGCGAACGAACTCTGAAAGCTAAGCCTGGCGGGGAGAACCAGGAGGGTGCCTCTGCTCACTCGGTCCTGTGACGACTTTCACTTCAACTTGTAGGCAGTAGCAGTACCGTAAGAATTGGAGTGTGCAGCGTGTGCCGCTCCAGGGGAGTCATTATGTCAAAGTACATTCGCGGCTTGTTTCTGGCTGTGTCGGTGGTTGCGCTTGCCGGGTTGCTATTTGCGCAAAAGATTCCCAAGTACGACAAGACGGCGGAAGTTAAGCTCTCGACGGTGATCGAAGAGGTGAAAACGATCACAGCGGACAACGGGCAGCAACGCATCTACTTCGTTGTCAAGGACGGGACAGAAGTCTTCGAGGTCTATCTCGCACCGAAGGCTTTTATTGATGACATGTCCGCCGAATTCACAAAGGGAGACAAGGTGGACATCACCGGATCGAAGATCAAAGGTGAAAAGGCCATCATCCTCGCTCGTGAAGTCGTGAATGGAAACAACACCCTCGTTCTCCGGGACAAGGCTGGGGAGCCGGTCTGGACCTGGATGGAAAAGAGCACCGCGGTCGGCAAGTAACCAGAGTTGATTTTCGGGGCTGCACCGGACTCAAGCAGCCCCAGTCCTACCTCTATTTGCATCCATTGGGCATACCCTCCACGTTTGCGCTCACAAATCGTGCCTCGATATACTCTCTTATTACCAATTGCAGTTGCTGGAGCGGGGATGTCCCTATCTGCTGTCATTGTGGACGACGAGCAATTAGCCAGAGACGAGTTGCTTTATTTGCTGAAGTCCGCCGGCGACGTGGATGTAGTCGCACAAGGCCGCAACGGACTCGAAGCAGTGAACCTGATCAAGGAGCACAGCCCCGACATCGTGTTCCTCGATGTGCAGATGCCCGGCTTGGATGGCTTCGGCGTCATCAAGAAACTGCTCGACAAGAAGATTCGAGTCCCGCAGGTAGTGTTCGCGACAGCATTTGACCAGTACGCCGTGAAAGCATTCGAAGTGAACGCGGTTGACTACCTGCTCAAGCCCTTCGACAAAAAGCGAGTTGGCGAGGCACTGCAGCGGGTGAGGAAGAAGTCTGAAACCGGCACCCAGACCGGCGACAAGATTGATGCGCTGGTAAAGATGCTCGAGGACAAACAGCAGAGCAAGGCGCACCCGCAGAAGGTTCTGATCAAGTCGGCAGGGCGTTTGTTCCTGGTGGACCAGCGCGAGATCTGTTACACGTCCATCGAGGACGGAATCATCTCGGTGGTTACTTCCAGCCTGGAAGGCCAGTCAAACTGCAGAACACTCGAAGAGTTGCTCGCCAGCCTGGATCCGAACCTCTTCTGGCGCGCACACCGTTCGTACCTGGTAAATATCAATCGCATTCGCGAAGTTGTACCGTGGTTCAAGAGTTCGTACATGCTTCGCATGGACGACAAGAAGCAAACTGAAATTCCCGTGAGCCGTGCGCAGACCAAGCGTCTGCGTGAGTTGTTCAGGCTCTAGCCATTACGAAAGTAAGGTTCTACCCTAAGGCCATCAATAACTTAGAAAGGTATAATCGCGACAAGCCATGAAGGCATTCGTGTATGTAACGCTTAAGAAGAGCGTGCTCGATCCGCAGGGAAAAACTATTCAAGGCGCTTTAAAGAAACTGGGGTATGGTTCCGTTTCAGACGTGCGCCAAGGCAAGTACTTTGAACTGGAAATCGCCAGCGATGATCGCCAACAGGCGCAAGCGCAGGTAGAAAAAATCGCCAGTGAAGTGCTGACGAACCCTGTTATTGAGGAATACCGCTATTCGCTGGAAGGCTAGGGCTGAGGCCAAAGGTGTCGGGGGCTTGCGGCAAGGGCGCAAGCTGGAGGATTCGCGGATATGTGCGGGATTGTTGGTTACGTCGGCAACAAGCGGGTAGTTCCGGTCATCATTGATGGACTGCGGCGGTTGGAGTACCGCGGCTACGACTCGGCGGGAATCGCCGTTGCCGGTAACGGAGAAGGCCTCCAGATTCGACGCGCCGAAGGCAAGCTGCGGAACCTGGAAGAGGCCATCCGGTTAAAACCCCTCGACGGGACTTACGGCATCGGCCATACACGCTGGGCCACCCACGGCCGTCCGACCGAAGAAAACGCCCACCCTCACCGGGACTGCACGGGCAAGATCGTCGTCGTTCACAACGGCATCATTGAGAACTATCTGCAACTCAAGAAGCAGTTGCTCGACGAAGGCCACAAGTTCTCTACCGAGACAGACACGGAGATCATTGCGCACCTGCTTGAGCGGTATATGAAAGGCGCGAATGGAAACGGTCCGCGTCATCTGGAAGAGGCGATGCGCTGCGCCATTAAGCAGATGACAGGCGTGTATGCGATTGCCGCGATCTCCGTGGACGAACCAAACAAGATCGTGGCCGCCCGCAACGGCCCGCCAGCAGTGATCGGGTTGGGCAAAGACGAGTACTTCGTTGCCTCCGATGTTCCGGCGATCCTGTACCACACACGCGACCTGTTCTTCCTAGCTGACGGCGACCTTGCCGTTATCACTCAGCAGGGCGTCAAGCTCACCGACTTTGACGGCAATGCCATCGAGCGCCAGGTCCAGCACGTGACCTGGGATCCGATCATGGCTGAAAAAGGCGGCTTCAAGCATTTCATGCTCAAGGAAATCTTCGAGCAGCCACGCGCCGTGCGCGACACTACGCTTGGGCGTGTGTCTCTCGATTCAGGCAAGGTGTTCCTTGACGAGATGGACATCACCGAAGCGGAGTTCAAGGCAGCCCGCAAGGTCAATATCGCCGCATGCGGAACCAGTTGGCACGCTGGGCAGGCCGGGAAATTCATGATCGAGCGGCTGGCACGAGTTCCGGTGGAAGTGGATTATGCCAGCGAGTGGCGTTATCGCGACCCGATCGTTGCGAAGGACGCGATCACCATGCTGATCACGCAATCGGGCGAAACGGCGGACACGATCGCGGCGTTGCGTGAAGCGCGCGCCAAAGGCTCGAAGACGCTGGGAATCTGTAATGTTGTGGGATCGATGGTCACCCGTGAGGCGAATGGGACCATCTACACCCACGCCGGACCGGAAATCGGTGTAGCTTCCACCAAAGCATTCACAGCACAATTGACCGCGCTGTTTCTGTTCGCGCTTCACCTGGCTGAAGTACGGGGCGAGATTACTCCAGAACAAGCCAAGAAGCTGATCTCCGAATTGCAGCGCATGCCGGGGAAACTGGAATCGCTGCTGGCTCGCGAAGAAGACACGGAAGACCTGGCGAAGGAGTACCACCGCGTAACGGACTTCCTGTTCCTTGGCCGCGGCATTCATTATCCGATCGCGCTCGAAGGCGCATTGAAGCTTAAGGAAATCTCGTACATCCACGCGGAAGGCTATCCCGCCGGCGAAATGAAGCACGGCCCGAATGCCCTGATCGACGAAGACCTTCCTGTCGTAATCATCGCGACCAAAGATGAGAACGACGAGGGTTCCGTCCTCCGCTATGACAAGACACTGTCGAACCTGAAAGAAGTAAAAGCACGATCGGGCGTGGTGATCGCGGTGGCGACCGAAGGCGACGAGGACATCAAGGAAGCTGCGGACCACGTCCTGTATGTGCCGGCGGCTCCGGAACTGCTGTTACCGATTCTTGAGATCGTGCCGCTACAGTTGCTGGCGTATCACATCGCTGTGCGGCGCGGTTGCGACGTGGACCAGCCGCGAAATTTGGCGAAATCGGTGACAGTTGAATAGGCCGACGATGTTATGGAAAGCGACGGCGCTGCTCCAATGGGTGGCGCCGTTTCCTTTTCGGAGACCTCGCCGATTAGAATCTCCGGCGACTCTCCTGCGGCATCAACTGTCGGTCCGGCGATTCCAATCATTCCACTCAACTGAATTCTCTCCTTGCGAAATGATCAGCGGTGTTGTCGTTTCTGGGTCCCATGAACGTTGCGTCGTGAGCAGCGTCACGACCAATCTAGGTCTTTAGCCTTACAGTTAGTCATCTCCCAATTAGCAGTTCGCGCCCCGCTGCAAGTTGCGTGGCGATGCCGGTCTGTCGAAATGGACGGAAATCGGTTGTCGTACGTACGAATTTTTTCTCCTGCGTTCCCCGCGCGGGAGTTAAACAACTCCGAGGCTACTGTGGTCCCAAAAAGATTGCTTTCTGCAGTCGCAGTGCTGCTTTTCCTTCCCCTATTTGCCGTAATTCCTGGTCACGTTCATGCGTCGTTGCCGCAGCAGGATTCCGGTACGTGGACGTTAGGTCCTTCAACAACGAGTGTGCGGGCAGGCGCAACCGCGACCGTAATGTATGACGGCAGTGTTTTGGTTGCCGGTGGTGTCGACAGAGATGGAAATCCGTTGGCGCAAGTGGAAATACTGAACACGGATGGGACGCTTACCCCTACCGCCCCCATGCACGTGGCACGTACAGGACATGCGGCCGTGTGGCTCTCGACCGGCTACGTACTGGTGAGCGGCGGAACAACGTCCGGGGGAGTGGTAACGAACACCGCCGAGATCTATGACCCGATGCGAAACTCGTGGACCCTCCTTACTGCGGTCCTGAACGATCCTCGGTCGGGCCACACAGCCTCGAATCTCCCCGACGGGAGTGTGCTAATCGCGGGTGGCAATAACGGAACTTACCCGCTCTCCAGCATCGAAATATTCAGCATCACCACAGAGGAATTCTCTTTCGCCGGATCGATGGTGAGTCCGCGCGAGCATCATTCGGCCGTCACGCTGAAAGATGGACGCATTGCGCTGATCGGCGGGGCGAATGAACGCGGAGAAGCACTTGCTTCGACCGTGGTGTTCGATCCCGAATTGCATTCGCTCTCGGATGGTCCGGTGCTTGGGGTCCCGCGTTCCTTCGCAGGCGCCGCGACGCTCCTGGATGGCACCGTACTGGTTGCGGGCGGCGAGACTACCGATCATAAGGAACTCAGGACCGCGGAAATCGTTGACTTCAGCTTCGGGTCGGTTCAGTTGCTTTCCAGTTCCATGGCTGTTCCGCGCTCCCATCACTCGATTCTCGTGCTGAAGGACAGCAATCTGGTTATATTGGCAGGCGGGTTATCCAGTGGTTCTCCGACTTCGTCAGTCGAAGTCTTTACTCCCTGGACGGGAAAGTTCGCCATCGCAGCGCCGATGCTTGCTCCGCGAGTGAGCGCTTGCGCGGTGAATCTCGACTTCGCTCCGGGCCGCGCCATCCTGATCGGCGGGGCGGATCAAGGCTCGACAGAGCTGTACGCATTTGCGACCGTGAAGACCAACCACGCCGACTATTACCCAGGCGACCGGGTTACGATTTCGGGCGCCGGGTGGGTTTCTCTGGAGCAGGTCGAGCTTCAGTTAGCCAGCACGAAGTATGCGCCTGTTTATATGACCGCGCAGGCCAACGCCCTCGGGGAGATCCAGAACTCTGATTTCGTGGTTCCCGCTGACGCCTCGGGCGCAGCCTTTGTTTTGACCGCTATCGGCACACAATCACAAGCGCAGACAGCATTCACCGATGCCAACGAAAACACCACAACAACGGTTGTGGCGACGCCAAACCCGTCCACCTTCGGACAGCAGGTGACACTCACAGCTTCAGTGGTGGTAGCGAACACGAGCACTCCAGTGACCTGCGGTGCGATTCAGTTCAGGGACTCTGCCACTGCTCTGGGTTCGCCTGTTACGGTCGACGGCGTTGGTACTGCCTCTTACTCGGTTACGTTGCTGTCCATTGGCCCTCATTCCATTACTTGCTGCCTATACCAAGGTGGGCGGCCAATGTAAGTTCAACATCAGCACTTCCCTTCCATACACGCAGGTGGTGAATGCGGCTCCCAGTGTGACCACCACAACGCTGTCGGCTGCGCCGAATCCATCGCAATACGGCCAAACCGTAACCCTGACCGCAACGGTTTCGGGTGGCAGCGCAACTCCCACCGGAACAGTCACATTCCTGGATGGAGCTGTCACGCTTGGCACCGGAACACTGAATGCGGGAACGGCTGCGCTGTCTATTTCCACGCTGACAGCCGGCAATCACACGATCGTCGCTCGTTATGAGGGAGATGCTTCGCATGCAGTCAGTACCTCGACGGCACTGACACAGGTCGTGAATCAAGCAGTCCCGACGATCCTCTGGGCTACACCGGCGGACATCGTCTACGGCACCCCACTCGGCGCGGCACAGTTGAACGCGACAGCGAATCTTCCCGGCATGTTTGTTTACAGCCCGGCCGCGGGAAGTGTTCTGAACGCAGGAACACAAACTCTTTCGGCAAGCTTCACGCCCACAGATTCGCTGAACTATTCGATTGCCACCGCTCAAGTGCAGCTGAATGTTTTGAAGTTCACTCCAACGGTAACCGCAACGGGTGGAACATTCACTTACGATGGCAGTCCGAAGCCGGGAGCGGGATCGGCGATCGGCATGGGCGGAGTCAACCTGACTCCTGTGACGCTAACCTACGTCGGTACCGGTTCGACCGTGTATGGTCCGACTGCGACAGCCCCAACGGAAGTTGGGTCGTACTCCGTGACAGCGGACTATGCCGGCGATGCCAACAACAACGCTGCAACATCCGCGGCCGCAGCGCTAACGATTACGTCAGTCACTGCCACGATCACGCTGTCGAACCTCACCCAGACATATGACGGAACACCGAAAGCCGTTACGGCAACGACGTCTCCAGCAGGATTGTCGGTAACACTGACGTACGACGGGAGCACCACCCAACCGATTCACGCGGGGAGCTACTCGGTTTTCGCATCGATCGATAACCCGAACTATACGGGCAGTGCAACCGGAACGCTGATCATCGAAAAGGCAATTCCGTCTGTCACGTGGGCGACACCTGCGAATATTACTTATGGAATTTCGCTCGGCGCGGCTCAATTGAATGCTTCGTCCACTCAGCCCGGAACTTTCCTGTACACACCGGCGCCTGGAACGATCCTCGGAGCGGGAACACAGACGCTTTCGGTCACGTTCACTCCCACAGATCAAGTGAACTACGCATCAAAAGACGCCACCACACAGATCGTAGTCGAGCCGGCGACCATCGTTGTAACCGTGCCCTCCGCATCGCGGGTATACGGAGATCCTGAACCTGCATTCGTTCCGCAGTACACGGGCTTCGTGAACGGAGAAACAGTGGCGGTGCTTACGGCTACAGCCATGTGCTCTACCAGTGCGACTCTTGCAAGTCCGATTACGTCGGGGTCGAACCCGCCGTACGCCATTACGTGCGCTGGAGCAGGCGCGGCGAACTATACGTTCACCTACGCCCAAGGTCAGTTGACCGTGATGCCCACAACACTCATCGTTACTCCCCACAGCTATACGCGGCCGGAAGGCGAACCCAATCCTGTTTTAGCCGGCACAATCTCTGGGGTGAAGAACAACGATCCAATCACCGCCTTGTACAGTACGACCGCCACTGCAAGTAGTCCGGTCGGCACATATCCAATCACCGCGACGGTAAGCGATGGTGGCACAGGACGGCTGGCGAACTATAACCTCACGCTCGAGAATGGCACCTTGAATGTGCTGGAAAAGCAGCCGACAAAGACCACTTTGCCGACTCCCGTGATCACGCCTTCGGTGGGCGTTTTTACCTCGCCGCAGACGGTGACGATAACTTCAAGTACAACGGGAGCCTTGATTTACTACACAACGAACGGCACAACCCCGACCGAAGCCTCGACACTGTACACAGGGTCGTTTACGGTTTCGAGCACCACAACGATCAAGGCGATCGCCACGGCGAGCGGTTACAACAATAGTTGGCCGGCAACCGCGACCGTCAATATCGATGCAGTCGCCCCGGTGATCACCCCTTCGGTGGGAGCCTTCAACTCGCCGCAAACGGTGACCATCATCTCAAGCACACCGGGCACATCGATCTACTACACGATCAACGGCACCACTCCAACCGAAGCATCGACACTGTACACAGCACCGTTTACAGTTTCGAGCACCACAACCATCAAGGCGATCGCCAGCGGAGGAGGCTACGGCAACAGCTGGCCTACCACCGCAACCGTCACCATCAACGCTGTCGCACCGGTGATCACGCCTTCGGTGGGAGTCTTTACCTCGCCGCAAACCGTAACGATCACCTCAAGTTCGCCAGGCGCTTCGATTTACTACACAACCAACGGTACCACCCCAACGGAAGCCTCAACGCTGTACACAGGACCGTTCACGGTTTCGAGCACGACAACGGTCAAGGCGATTGCTGCGGGAGGTGGCTACGGTAACAGCTGGCCTACCACCGCAACCGTCACCATCAACGCTGTGGCCCCGGTGATCAAGCCTTCCATGGGCGTTTTCACCTCGCCGCAAACGGCGACGATTACGTCAACGACACCGGGGACATCGATCTATTACACGACCAATGGCACCACCCCAACGAAGGCTTCGACCTTGTATACGGGACCGTTTACGGTTTCGAGCACCACAACTATCAAGGCGATTGCAACCGGAGGCGGCTACGGCAATAGCTGGCCTACTTCGGCAACCATTACGATCAAGTAAGCCGGGGTTGTAAGAATAGAAATCAGGCCGGAAATCCTCCGGCCTGATGTTTTTTACGCGTGTCCCTGACGAAGGTCGAAGCCGCGTGGAGACGTTATCCGATTGGCAATCGCGCAGGAACGGACTGCTCAACGTTCGAAATCAACTCTGCCATTGAAGTTACCTGTTCAACGTCGAGGCCCTGGTGTATCGGCAGGAAGAACAGGTGATTGTAGAGCTTCTTAGCCGCAGGAAACTTCTCCAGATCGACATTCGGGGGAATCACATCCTCCCATGCGGATGCCGGAATTCCGTGCTGCCGTAATGTTCGGTGAAACAGAGGACTGTCGTTCCACACAGGACATTGCAGCGGACACACGTCGGAAGGAAACTGAGGAAAGAGGGGTCGCGTTGCGCATTGCCTGAGGTGGAGTTCACGCGCCAATGCTGCGTAATTCCGTCGCCTTGATTCGTACAGGAAGTTGGAGTCCGTGTGGGCCCGGATGAAATTCGAAGCACCGGTAGCTGGAAGTTCAGCGAGGCTTGCGGTGAACTCTACGCTGCTGCTCTCCATAGCAGTCGAGGACTTCCCCGTTTCCTGGTCCGAAGAATTGGGCCGCCTCGATCCGCGAAGTAAGCGAACCGCGCCTGCAGTCGCCCTTGCGAACAGACCATCGGGAGCACCAAGGTTATCGACAACATACTTGGCACTTCGTGCTGATAGGCCCATCGGGACCTTTCGCGAGGTTGTTTTTCTAGTATCCAGAAACAGCAGGTCAGATCCGTCCATTACCGGCAGAAACTTGCGCCAACTGAAAACTGTGAAATCCCCGACGGTTCCGGCGTTGGTCCAAGGTCCGGGAAAGACGTGTGCGGCGTCTTCGATCAACAGCAGTTTGTGATGCGAGCAAATCTCGCGAAACGTGTCCATCAGCTGCACAAAGCCGAAGTAATGGACCACCAGAATCGCACGGGTGTCAGGAGTTATGCGTGTGACCAGGTCATCGTAGTCCGGGCGCAGTTGCTCATCCACCACATAGAAGTCAACAGCGGCACCTGCTGCTTCGATTGCCTCGACTGCCACTCGGCATATGTAGCTGGGGATGAGCACACGCTGTCCGGCCCCCACGCCGAATGCGCGCAGGCCCTGGCAAATTCCGTAACGGCCAGACAAAAATGTGTTCGCAGATTTGATTCTTTTCGGACGCTGGTCAGCAAACTTCAGGCTCGAGAATGAAGCTCGTGGGCTTGGGGGAATCCGAAATAGTGGGCGTCCGTTCACGGAATTGTCTCTAAATTCAGACGGGCTTCTGTGGTTCGGCCTGCTTCTTCTGTTTCAAATTACCCAGCATCGACTTAACCCAGCCGCCGCCAACGTTACGGGCAACGGCCATGAGTCCCTTCGGCGTACGCGTGTTCATTGCGAGTAGTCCCCAACGCTCACGACGATGCGACATCCAGCGCTTCTTGTACTCGTCATCGCCCGACAGGAAATCAACGCAACTGACACGGTCTTCGTCGAGTGCGATCTGCATAAGGTGCGCTGTCAGCACCGTTCCGAGCGACAGCTTTGCGAAGCGCTCGTCATACGCAACTTTATAAATGGATGAAGTGCCAGAACGCGTGATCCAAATCTGGGCAGCGGCGGGTTCTCCGTCGAGATACACGACTCCCAGTCGCAGCCACCCTTGTTTCGCGCACATATGCACCAGTTCACGAATGAACTCAGGCCGGGCTTCATCCTTCTTCCAACTGTTCTGATAAACCTTCTCGTAGGCCTCGACGGCCGGACCGACTTCCGGACCTGATCGGATCACCTCGACGCGGGCACGGCCAGTCTGGAGCAACTGTTTGTTCGCGCGCTTCAGGTTGTTGGTGATCACACTCGACAAACCTTTGAGATAATCCGCGTAGGATCGCCCCGCGACTTCCAGATATAGGTTGCCGTAAAGAAAGTATCTCTGAGTGACAAAACCTGCACTTCGGAAAGCAGCGTCCAGTGTGTTGTATTCCTCGGACTCGGGGTCCATCGGGCGCAGGTTGACCGTGTCCCACGCCGGCCTCTCCTGCCGGATGAACTGCACAAAACGTGGCAACACATCTCCCGCGTCTGCGCCATCAGCGAGAACGGGCGAATAAAACGACGAATAGTAGTTCGCCAACGGAGACAGTTCGCGGTCTTCGAATCTGCATGGAAAGAGGCAGAGAGGCGCACCGGTGTCGTCCTGAACGGCATAGAGACGAACCTTTTCCTTGGGGTCCAGTCCGTTTGCGGTCAGAACCTCCAGCCACGGCCGGGTACAAAACAGGCTGTCCGGATCTGAGCTTTCAAAGATTTGGCCCGGGATCTGACGAAAATCTTCGTATACACGAACAGCCGCCGCACGCGTGTGCAGCGACGTCTTTGCCGGAGATGATGGAATGACAGAACTCATCGATACTTTTTAAGGCTGAATAGACAGGGGAACTCAGAAGCGGCGCTTCCGCCGCTCCCCGGAGTTCATCTTAAGCGGATGATACAGGCGATGCCAGTTACATTCGAACTACTGCCTCGGTGCGTAATACCCTTTTCGCGCACGGACCTTAAGGTTCTTTTGGTTTTGAGCCACGATATCAATGGAACGATAGCGTCCGTCGGACTTGAAATCAGCAGGTTTATAGGACAGCAGGTACTGGCTGCGTAGTTCGTCCTGAATCTCGGAGAATGCGTTGGCGACATCTTCGATCTTGAAGGGGAAGAATGCGCGGCCGCCGGTCGCATCTGCCATGCGCTCCAGCACCTTGTCGCCTTTCAGCTTCATGCCGCTGATATTGGTGCTGATCGGGTAAATCACCACTTCCGCACGCTGGGCCATCTCGATGGCCTCTTCACGGGTGACGCGACTCTGATTGTCCTCGCCGTCGGTGAGAAGGATGATCGCTTTGCGTGTGGCTACCGTGTCCTTCTCCTTCATAAGTTTGTCGCGACAGGCGAAGTAAATAGCGTCATACAAGGCGGTACCACCACCCGGACGCAGCAGGCGAACCCCTCTCGATAGCTTTTCGGTGCTGTCCGTGAAATCCTGCGTGACTTCCGCGGTCGTGTCGAAACCGATGACAAAAGCCTTATCTGACTTTGCGCGAACAATCTGGTTGAGAAACTCGATGGCCGCATCCTGCTCGAAGCGGAACCTGTCGCGGATGGAGTTACTGGCGTCCACCAGCAGTCCGACCCGGAGTGGCAGGTTGGTTTCGCTGCCGAACCTGCGGATCGCCTCAGGAGGCCTGCTGTCGTCCAGGACGCGGAAATCGTTTTGCTTCAGGTCCTTAACAAACCGGCCGCGCTTGTCGGTAACCGTAAACACAACGTTGACTTCGTTGACTCCGACCACAAACGTGGTAAGTGGCTCATTGTCGGGAGCATCGTTGTCGTTGGCGGTCGCACCGCCCGGTACGCTGGAGCTGGCTGACGCTGATTTCGGGTCTGCCTGCGCGGGTGCCGGCTGAGCCTGAGCTGGCTGTGCTGCCGCAGGTTGCGGTGATTCCTTCGGAGCAACTGGTGGCGGAGGTGGGGCCTGCTTCTGTTGTTGCTGCTGGACAACGGCAGAAGGTGCGGACGGCAAATCAGACGAGGACTGCGCGACCGCCGAAACCGAAGTCAGCATGAAGACGAAAATGATTGCAAAACTGATTCTCAAAATAACCCTCGACCTTACGCCTAAACATTATAGTCGTTCAGGAACGCTGCACGGGCCAATATGCCTCGCGCCAAAACCGTCATTCTGCCTCGATTTTCGTCAGAAATTCGGTTAGTTCGCCCGGCAACTCAGCTTCAAACCTCATGACCTTGCCGGTCCTCGGCTGCCGAAATTCCAGCTTCGCCGCGTGTAGAAACTGTCGCTTCAGGCATAGTGGCTCAATCCCTTTTGGCCCCCTGATCTCCTCGGGCGCTCCATAGAGCGTGTCGCCTACGATCGGATGGCCCAGCGATGAAAGATGGACCCGGATCTGGTGCGTCCTGCCGGTCTCGATCTTGACCTCCACCAGGGAAAACTTGCCGAAACGAGAGTCGATCTCTCTCATGACCGTGTAGTGAGAAACCGCGGTTCGTCCGCCCGATCCCTTCACCGTCATCCGTGTCCGCCGGACAAAGTCCCGTGAAATTGGCGCGTTCACGGTTCCCTTCTTCTGCTTAAAAAACCCATGGGCCAACGCGACGTACACCTTGCTCACTTCACGACTGGAGAACTGGGCTGCCAGTTTGCGATGGGCAGCATCATTCTTCGCGATCACAATAAGTCCACTCGTGTTGCGGTCCAGTCGGTGCACGATGCCTGGTCGCAGTTCTCCACCGACCTCAGACAGCCCACCGAACCTGTGGAGCAACGCGTTGACGAGAGTTCCTCGATTGCGATCGTCTTCGGTGGCCCCCGCTCCAGCATGGACCATCATGCCTGCCGGCTTGTTGACGACCGCCACATCCTTATCTTCAAACACGATATCGAGCGGAATGTTCTCCGCCACAGCCCGCAGCGGTTCCACCTGCGCAGGCCCGGTTACCAAGATGATTTCCCCGCCATGAAGTTTCGAAGCCGCCTTTGACGCTTTGTCGTTTACGAGCACCTTCTTTTGCTCAATGAGTTGCTGCGCCCGGGCCCGGCTGATGTCGGGGATCTTGGCCACCAGGAACTGGTCCAGTCGCTTTCCGGCATCTTCCGAGGTCGCGTGTAATTCCAGTGGCTCGATGGACATGGGACAGTCCATTACAGCAGAAGCTCAAGCATGGAGGTAGTTGTTAAGGCAATTCCAGCGGAACTAGCGCAGGCGCGCCAGCACCAGAGTGATGTCGTCCGGTTGCTCCACACCGCCTATCCAGTCCTTCACAGCGGCCACCACAAGGTCGGATATACGCTGTAGGGGCAGGTGCTGGTTTTCCCGCACCAGCTGAATCAGTCTCTCTTCCCCAAATTCGCCGAACTCGTTCTCGGGCTCGCTGAGACCGTCACTGTATGCAATGAATATCTCTCCCGGACGTAGCGTCACTTCGGCTTCTTCGAATGTAAGTCCTTCGAGAAGTCCAATCACGCTGCCACCTTGGTCGAGTCTGCGGAGTGAACCGTCTTCCGAGAGAATCAATGGGGGAAGGTGTCCGGCATTGCAGTAGGTGAGCTTCTGCGATTTACCGTCATAAATCCCCAGGAAAATCGTCGCGTACTTCTCCAAGGGAGTACTCCGGTAGACCTGCCGGTTCAACATGGTGCAAAGCAGCGAAGGCGAAATTTCGGCTGCACCTTCCTGCTCTATTCGCGAAAGTGAATACGACCCGCCGTGCCCCACTCCAGCAGTCGCCATCATCGGAACCCGTTCCAGACTGTAGGCTCGAACCGCGGAATGGATTGTCGCCATGAGCAGTGCAGCCGAAATTCCCTTTCCGCTGATATCACCTACGGCCAGTGCGAGGTGATCCGGACCAAGGGGTACGAAGTCGTAGTAGTCGCCACTCACGCTTCGTGCAGGCTCACAGAACCCGTACAGTTCCAGCGATTCGACGTCGAAGACGCCCTTCGGGAACAGTTGCGCCTGGACTTCCTGCGCGATGGATAACTCGTTCTCCAGCCTTTGCTTCTCTTTCTGCTCAATCAGCAGACGCCGAATGTTCTCAGTCATGCTGTTGAACGAAGTCTCCAGCGAGGCCAACTGGTCATTCGTCGTCACGTGGATGCGATGTGAAAAGTCACCGCGGTTCACGTGCTGGGTGGCGCGGTAGAGTTTGTAAACCGATGCCGTGATCGTCCGCGTCAGCCTTACTCCGATAATCAGCGCAATCAACTCGATAATCCCGAAGAAGATCGCCACGGCCGCCAGCACGTAAAGCACGGCATTCACGAACTGTCCCACGGTACGGAATAGGCGTTCGTACATCAAAGAGGGCCGTGTCCGCACGACCATCAGAACGGTGGCTTGATTCGCGCTGTCCCACTCCAGGGCCGACACGGTGGAAAGAAATGTCACTTCGCGATCGAAGCGGTTTTTCGGCGGTGTGAGCGGAGCCGCGCTCTGAATCGCCCGCGACCGGTTACCTGCCTGCTGATCCAAATCGAGAATCTCATTTGAGCCGGAGGAGATACGCAGGCCCTGGCGAGGAGTTCCCTGCCCATTCGCCTGGGTTCGGCTGAAAGGCTCCAGCGAGATCACGCCGATTCGCTCAGCCACCTTCGCCATCAGTTCGGTATCGAGCGGAACACTCGAAATTACGGTCAAGTTCTCGCCTCCGACATCGAGTTGGCGCGCCGACCGCAGTGAGAGCCCTGATTCGTCCAACGAGAGCGAAGAGATTCCTTTGTCGATCGACTTGGGAATCGGTACTGGCACCGGTTTTTGTCGCGACGGCCGTTCGAGTGCCGATGCCAGAACGTAGACATTGTCCTTGTACCAGGCAGTGACCATCCGATTGGGAAAGGCCTCTTCGCGCGCACTGGCGTTTTGCAGGATGTCGGGCGTAATCGGCTTTCCCTTACGCAGCGAGGTCGCGATCTCGGATGCTAGCCGCTGGTTGACCGCATCAATCCTGCGAATTTCCGTTTGCAGGTCCGAAGTAGCCACGTATGTGGCGAACTGACCCACAAACAGATAGGTGATCAGCAACCCCATGCCGATGAGCAGGGCGACCGGTATGACCCCAATGAAGACGTAGGTCACAATCAGCCGGTTTCTCACGGCCCACATCAGGCGAGTGCGGAACCATCGCATCCCTACGTACAACCATAGGAAGAACGACGTATACCCCAGTACGGTAATCCAGCCATCTACGGATCCGGATCCCGGGCCGCGCAACTTCACGGCGATCCACTGGAACAGGATCAGGAACAGGACAATACCGAGCAGGTACAGTGCGATCCGCGCCAGCAGGCTGGTGGGCTCCAGCCCATGCTTGTGTAGAAACCTGCGTAGTTGTCGCCAGCGTGATCGCATGCAGGAAGTCCCGATGATTATAGACGTGAGAAACAGCGGATTGGCCGCAAAGATGCACCCCGCTCGACCGGAGTGCACATGGCTTCCTTACTGTTTATTACGAACCGGACTTTGTTGCGGTTCCTCATATCTCCGGATACAAATCAAAGAAAGCCTCAACACTGGTCTGCAACTGAGACTCTATCGAGCGCTTGCTTCCTTCCAAAACGTGCATCGTAACGCGGGCCTCGCGACCATTCTTCAGTTTGACAATCGCTTCGCCCACCTCTTCGATTTCCTCGGCGGGGAGAAGCCTCATTCCGTATACCAGGACCAGATTTGCCATGGCGGGCATTTTACCTGTGTATGCGTGTAAAATCTCCCGGTGCTACTACGCCTTAACCCTTCGCTCCGGATTCTGTTCGTCACCCTCGGAATGCTGTCTGGCGCCATGGCGCAGGAAACCAAGAAGGAGCAGCCTGAGGTTCGGGTCAATTACCTGAACGTCTGCACGCCCTCCGCTGAAGATCAGGCCGAGATCCGCAGTGCCCTGGCGAAAGTTCCTGCCCCGAAGTTCACGCCTGACTTCGAAATTTCGCGCGGGCACTCCACCATGGAACAGGCTCCCGCAGCCAACTGGGTTCGGATTCGTAAGGAATTCCCGGCATCGGTGCCGGTCGTTGCAGCTCAGTACTCCATGAGCGTGGACGAAAAGAACGTGATCGAAACGCTTGTGTTTCGCTCTCGCGAAGCGAAGGACGTTATCCAAGTGCAACTCGAGACCACGGTATCCGGTGCGCAAGACGCGAAGTCGGTGCTTGCGACCAACACGCCTGTCCAACGGATAAAACTGGAGCGATTCGGCAAATCTTCCGTGGTTCTGGCCCGCTGCCCCGCCGCCGACCAGACGGCCTACGAGCCTTTGTTCCGCAGCGCCTCGGAAGTGCTTGGCCGCTATCGCACTGCGCTCGGGGTTAAGACCTTGGTTCCACGTGAGTTATCGATGCTGGGCCCGGCATCACCGGCTGCGAAATCCACAGCCGCACCGAAGAAGAAGTAGATTCGCGACTGAATCCTTTATATACAAGCTGTATCAATACTGACAGAGAACAATGGAAAATATTCGCAAGACAGTCATCATCGGATCCGGCTGCGCCGGATGGACCGCCGCTATCTATACGGCTCGTGCAAACCTGAAACCGCTCGTCCTCGCTGGGCACGAACCCGGTGGGCAGCTCTCTCTCACCACCCTGGTTGAGAACTTCCCCGGATTCCCAGAAGGCATCCAGGGACCTCAACTCACTGACAACATGCGCATCCAGGCGGAGCGCTTCGGTGCCGAACTGGTGCATGGTGTTGTGACCGCCGCCGATCTTAAGAAATCGCCGATCGAACTCACGGTCGGCAAGGACATGGTCCGCACGGAAACTCTGATCATCGCCTCTGGTGCTTCAGCTCGCTGGCTGGGACTACCCAGCGAGCAGGCGCTCATCGGACATGGAGTGTCTTCGTGCGCTACGTGCGACGGCTTTTTCTTCTCCGGGAAGCCGATCACGGTCATCGGCGGTGGCGACTCCGCCATGGAAGAAGCGCTGTTCCTCACTCGCTTTGCTTCAAGCGTCACCCTGATCCACCGTCGCGATCAGTTCCGTGCTTCCAAGATCATGCTCGACCGTGCTCGCGCACATCCGAACATCGAAATGATGACCGATACCATCGTGGAGGAAGTCTTCGACGTCGAAAAGAAGGAAGTCACCGGCCTGAAGCTTCGTAATCTGAAGACCGGCACCGTCTTCGATCATCCGACTAGCGCCATGTTCCTCGGCATTGGCCACATTCCCAATACCAAACCGTTCGTCGGGCAACTCGACATGGACGACGAGGGATACCTGAAGACGCGTGACAACGTCTTCACCAACATTCCGGGCGTGTTCGCTTGCGGCGATGTACAGGACCGCCGGTATCGCCAAGCGATTACGGCCGCCGGTTCAGGCTGTATGGCTGCTCTGGAAGTGGAAAAGTATTTGGAAGCCAGAGGTCACTAATCGGCTTCTTAGAAGTGAAGAGCGCGGGTATATGCCCGCGCTTATTTACTTTGCAGTTCGATAATGCCGTGGGCTACAGCCGAACTCTGTTCTAAATGCACGATTAAAGTTCGACACATCGCCGAACCCGCACTCCAACGCCACGTCCACAATTTTGCGATCCTCGGTCACGATCCTCGTCGCGGCCTCGCGTAAGCGTGTCCGCAATACGTATTGATGCGGCGTCACACCCGCTACAGTCTCGAAGGTCCTCAAAAAGTGATATGGGCTTAAGCGCGCCGCGCCCGCCATCGCCTCAAGCGACCATTCCGCCTGTGGATCACGCTCGATCGCCCTGAGTACGCTGGTGACCGATTTTTGGGAACTAGGAGTAGAGTCGATCAGTCGTGATGGCAGTCCATGAACCAACTGGACGGCAAGCGCTGCCAATCTGACACTGATCTCGTCCCAGGGTGTTTCAACGCCCACGACGCCACCGCAGGCCTGCGCCACGAGTGGTGAGAGTTCGCGAACTACGGGGATGCGGACGTCCGGGAAGATTGGTTTGGCATGCTTCACTCCCGCGTCCGAGGCGATGCGCTCGAAGTATTCCGGCTCGTACCAGAACGCGATGCAGCGGTCACCTATGGCATGGTCGTGACCGCAATCGAAGCGGCGGCCATAGCTACCGAGCATCAGGGATCCGGGAGTCATGACCTCGTGCCGGACACGTAGTCCGGTTTCAGCGCGGTACTGGAACGTCCCTGCCACTACCATCGCAATCGACACCTGCTGGTGACGTTCCTCGAAGCGACGGTCGTGCGGCCCCGATGTGCATAGCACATCGCCTACCTGCCAGCCGATACCCCCGCCGAGCAGGCGTGAACGGGTGGAACCCGGCCCCCCGGCGTTGATCCGTGCCGTGACCGCCTGCTCCAATTCGACCGCAATTTTTGCCAAGAACCGCCCCCGTGCCTCGGCCTATAAACGACCTCGAGGACACTCATTCTCTTTTGGATGACCCCGGAGGTCAAACGATGAACACAATCGCCGCCGCCGAACTGGCGGCCTTCCCTTCGGCGCTGGCGTCCGCCGGACGCTCGCCTGAAATACCCGAATCCGACGATATTTACGGCTTCCTCGTCGGCAGTTGGGAACTCGACATTCGTGTGTACTGGCAGGACATTTCCGAGCTAAACCTGAAAGCTGAGGCGCACTTCGGGTGGGTGCTCGAAGGACGTGCCATCCAGGACGTCTGGATCATTCCTCGTCCGGAGCATCGCGGTTCCATGCCGAACCCAAACATTTACGCATACGGCACTACCATGCGCGTGTACGACCCGAAGCTTCGTGCCTGGCATGTAACGTGGATCAATCCCGTAACTGGACAGCGCAACGAACTCACCGGGCGTCGCATTGGCAACGATATCGTCCAGATCGGTGCACTTCCCGACGGCACGCCGATTCGCTGGAACTTCACCGAAATCACACAAAACTCATTCCGTTGGACGGGCGAAACCCTCCAACCTGACGGCCACACCTGGCTGCTACAAGGAAAATTCCATGCCCACCGCATCCGCTAAAGAAAAGAACTCCGCAACGAGCACTTCGATGATTCGTACCCACCTTCAGTACATCTTGAATGGCGACGGAGCGCACGCCGACTTCAACTCCGCCGTAAAGGACTTTCCGGAAGAACAGCGTGGCACACGTCCGCAGGGCGCTTCACATTCGCCCTGGGAGGTGCTCGAACATCTTCGAATTGCGCAGCGCGATGTCCTCGACGGGATTAACAATCCAAATCATGTCCAGCCCGAGTTCCCCTCGGGTTACTGGCCCACGAGCCAACAGCCGAAATCCGCGAAGGACTGGGACCGCAGCGTCATCTCCTTCAAGCAGGATTTCCAGGCGATCCTCGATCTGATGGACGAACGCGATCCCATGGCACCGCTGCATGGCTCTGCCGACCAGACCATTGCGCGCAGGCTCCTTATGCTGGCCGACCATACTTCCTATCATCTCGGCGAACTTATCCTCCTCCGCCGCCTCCTGGGCGCCTGGAACGAATAGGCTGAGACCGGCTGGCCCGCATCGCTTGGATGCTCGCCAGCCGGCCCCATACCCTATACGCGATGGCAAGATGACCCTCCGCCGTGTGACTTCCGCACTAGCTGACCACCCGCTCCGGATGTGATAAAAACATCGTGACCAATGTTACGGAAACCGAACCGCTTGTTGCCGAAAAACCCGCCGATTCACACGCAAATCGTTCCGATCTTCCTTACGCCGGCCATCCAGCCGGCGTTGACGCGTCAGCGCCACAACCCGGAGAACATCGCGGGAGGCGCCAGTTGCTGAGAGAGTTCTTCATTGCCCTGTCCTCCAATCGGTCATTGCGCCATTTTGCGGAAAATAATCCGTTGGGTCAGCGCATGGCGAAGCGCTTCGTTGCGGGCAATCATGTTGCCGACGGCGTCCAGGTCACCCGAGAGCTCAATGCACGCGGGATTGGCGTCAGCATCGACAACCTCGGTGAAAACGTCACCAACGTGGAAGAAGCCCGCCACAGCTCCAAGCTCTATCACCAGATGATCGATGAGATCGTCACCGGCGGGCTCAACTGTAACGTCAGCCTCAAGCTTACGCACATGGGCTTCGACGTCGATGAAAAGCTGTGCCGCGAGCTTGTCAGTGACCTGGTCGATCACGCAGCGCGCGTCAATTGCTTCGTCCGCGTGGATATGGAGGGCTCTCCCTATACGCAGAAGACTCTCGATGTCGTTCACGACCTGCACGCCCGTCCTGGACACGAGGGCCGCATCGGCACAGTCATCCAGGCTTACCTTTACCGCAGCGAAAAGGACGTGGAGCAACTTCTCGCCAACCGGATTCGTATCCGCTTGTGCAAGGGCGCCTACAAGGAGCCTGCCAATATCGCCTTCCAGGACAAGGCCGACGTCGACAAGAACTACTTCCATCTGACCAAGATTCTCCTCAAGAGCGGTGTCTATCACGGCATCGCCACGCACGATGAGAACATCATCAAGCAGACGCGCGAGTTCGCGGTCCGCGAAAAAATCGACCGCGACTCCTTCGAATTCCAGATGCTCTACGGCATTCGCCGTGATCTCCAGGAGCAGCTCGTGAAGGACGGGTGGCGCATGCGTGTGTATGTCCCATTCGGCACCGAGTGGTACCCGTACTTCATGCGTCGGCTGGCGGAGCGTCCCGCAAACGCCCTGTTCATTGCGAAGAACCTGCTTCGTAAGTAGCCGTAAACGAGACCTGCCCAGACCTGAGCTATAATCCAGAACCGTGGGGTTAGCAGGTGCGCATTCAGCATACCTGTCGCGCCTTCTCATCTACCTGACGTGACGGGGTGTATTTATGTCTGCCGCGGGGTCGCGCACTATTCTTTGTGTCGACGATGAGCCCGCCGGCTTGCGTCTGCGCGCTACGATCCTGCAGCAGCGCGGATATCGCGTTCTTACCGCAACCACAGCGGAAGAAGCGCTCGCTAAGTTCAAATCTGAACCTGTAGATCTCGTCGTCTCCGACCATATGCTCGGACGCCAAACCGGCACGCAAATGGCGCAGGAGATGAAGAAGCTCAACCCGAACATTCCAATCCTCATCGTCTCGGGTACCACTGAAATCCCTGCCGATATTCAGAACGCCGATGGCTTCCTGAGCAAGCTTGATGGACCGGAGCAACTCATCACACGGATCGGAGAGATGCTGAGTCGGGTATCGACTACCGCGGCTCCTGTCTCTGAAGTAAACCGCGATTTGGAGCGTGCGTACGAAGAACTTCGCGACAGCCAGGCCCGCCTGGCCGGAATCGTCAACTCCACCATGGACGCCATCATCACGGTGGACCAGAACCAAAGGATTGTGCTGTTCAACTCATCGGCTGAAAAGATCTTCGGCTACAAATCCGACGACATGATGGGACAGCCGCTTGACTGGCTGATCCCTGACGCGGCCCGCGCCGCTCACCGCATTCACATTCGCAACTTCGGCGAAACGGGCGTTACCACCCGAAGCATGCATTCTCCGCGTCAACTCACCGGGCTTCGCGCCGGAAACGTCGAGTTCCCTATTGAAGCCACCATCTCGCAAGTGGAAGCCGCCGGCCAGAAGCTCTATACGGTTGTCCTTCGCGACATTACCGAACGCAAACGCGCAGAAGAAGAGCTGCACCGCTCGGAGAGAATGGCAGTTGCCGGACGGATGGCCGCCACGGTCGCGCACGAGATCAACAATCCCCTTGAGAGCGTCACGAACGCCCTCTACCTGGTGGAACGCTCTTCCTCGCTGGACGCGCAAAGCCGCGATCTCGTCCGCATCGCGCAGGATGAGCTCAGACGGGTAGTTCAGATCACCAAGCTAACTCTCGGCTTCTCACGCCAGGACGAGCGCGTATTCTCCGAAGTTTCTCCCGGCGAGATTATCGACAATGTTTTAACGCTGTATGGCCGGAAGTTGAAGACACTCGGCGTTAACGTCGACAAAAGATATGAATCGCAAAACACGATCAAGGCAGTTGCCGGGGAGTTGCGGCAGGTTTTCTCCAACCTGATCGTTAACGCCGCCGATGCCCTGGCCGACACTGGCGACCGGCTAATCATTCGCATCAACGATTCGGGCGATTGGCGCGATCTCTCACGTAGAGGTGTTCGAACCTCTGTGTTCGACAATGGCTCCGGAATTTACGCCTTCGATCGCCGTCGTCTCTTTGAACCCTTCTACAGCACGAAGGGACAGAAGGGTACCGGCTTGGGGTTGTGGGTCTCGCGTGGAATCGTTCAGAAACATGGCGGATCCATTCGTGTACGCAGCTCTGTGTCGCCCGGAAAATCCGGCACCGTATTTTCCGTCTTTCTGCCGAATGTGCCGCCCAATTCCGATGAGGGTTACCCCCGCTAAGCCCAGCCCACCTTCAAGTGCTTGAAAATAAAAGATGATCCTCCTCCAGCCGCTCCGGTCCCCTTCGTTTTTGCTAGCATCCAAATCTGTATGAGCGATTGGGCATCCGGACTTCGTGGAGATTTCGCGGCACTCGTCGCCGACGACGTCGATGAGCACCAGATCTCGGTGGCTCGTGCTGCTCTGACTATTGCGCGGATGGAGTATCCGAATCTCGAAGTCGATCAATATATTGAGCGCCTCGAATGGTACGCAGCTCGTGTGGAGCAGATGCTTCCCTCGGTTCCGGAAACGCCCCAGGTTATTGCCGCGCTGAATTATGTCTTGTTCGAAGAAGAAAAATTCCGCGGCAACTCCGACGACTATTACGATCCCCGAAACTCATTCCTGAACGACGTACTCGATCGTAGGACAGGAATCCCGATTACGCTCGCGCTCGTGTATATGGAAGTCGCGCATCGTATCGGATTTCCGCTTTTCGGTGTTGGCATGCCTGGGCACTTCCTGCTCAAGCACTATGACGTGGACGGCAGCGAGACGCTGCTTGATCCTTTCCACGCGGGCAGCATTCTAAGCGCCGACGACTGCCAGGAGCGTCTCAACCAGATTTACGCCGGCCAGGTTCCGCTTCAGCCCGAGTTCCTGCACACGGTCACGCGTCGCCAGTGGCTCACGCGCATGCTCAATAATCTGCGGCAGATCTACCTGAACCGCCGCGACTTCAAGCGTGCGCTGATTGTTGTTGATCTGGTGCTGGCCATTCATCCGCGTTCGGCCGAAGACAGAAAAGAACGGGGTATGCTGCGCTACGCCGTGGGTCAGCTTCGTGGCGCTGCGGAAGACCTGGAGACGTACGTCCGCATGGCTCCCGACGCCAGCGACGCCGACGAGATGCGGCAAACAGCTCTTACCCTCCGTCAGCGCCTGGTAATGATGAACTGAGATTTTCCTTCGAATAAGTGGGAAGAAGAAAAGCCCGGTGGCTATCACCGGGCTTCTTAGCAGGAAATCACTTTAATCGTCCTGGTCGGAACTTGGGGGCGAGGGGTTGGAATCTCGCAATTCGAGCCAGCGCGTGAGGATGTCGCGCTCCTCGTCGTTGTAGCTCTTCTTGAACTGATCGGAGTTCATCGTTTTCTGACGCTGCTCCGGCGGCATACTGAGTAACGCCCGGAACTGGTCTCGCAGCGCGTTGCGCCGTTCATCCGGCAGGGCGCGCATACGGTCAAACAGTGCCCGCGCTCGCTGATGTTGCTCCGGAGTCATGTTTTGCCACGCTTCCATTCGCGTCAGAATCTGTTGCTGGCGATCCGGAGGCAAGGCATTGAACCACTCTAGCCGCTCGCGAAGCTTCTTCTGCCGGTCTGCCGGCAGGTTTTGGAAATTGGGGTCTTTTTCGAGAGCTTTTTGTTTTTCGGATGCCGTCAGGTTCTTGCTGTTGCGAAGCCAATCACCAAAGTGTGGTCCCGGGCCTCTCCTCGATGACGGATCGGAAGACTGACCAAATCCGCCGCGACCCCCGCGTTGTCCGGGCGGAGGACCTCCCTGACTGCCTCGACCCTGCGCAAAAGCGGGTACACACAGCGCAGTCGCAAGCGCTATTGTCCAGATTGTTTTCGACGGTGGCATGGCTGAACCTATATTCCGTTATGGAGTAGCAGTCGTAGAAGTGTTGTCCGCCAATTCGTCCAACATTTCAAGATTCTGCAACACGTCGCTGTTCTTATCCAGATACTGCAGGTCGTTCGCCGCTGACACGGTTTTTGAATTTACCGGCTGCGGCTGCTTGGAACCACTCTGGAACAGGGCGACGCTCATCACCAGCAACGCTGCCATGCTGACCGCCAGTGCCGGCTTGCGGAACCAGCTCAACCAGCCCGGCGAAGATTCCTTGACCGCCTCTTCCCTCATGCGCGCCTTCAGGCGCGTCATGAAGTAGGGAGACGTATCCTCCGGAGCCTTCCACTCGTCCAGCAACGCCATGGTCTTGTTCATCGATTGCAGCTCGGACGCACAAGCCGGACATGCCGCGAAGTGGGCCTTCACTTCGGGCGCGACCGGTTCCCCAACCATCACGTCAAAAAGATGTTCGCGAATCTCATTGCACTGCATGGTATTGCCTCAAATAAATTCCTTTAACCGCTCCCGCAATGTTTCGTATGCACGAAACAACAGCGACTTCGTCGCCGATTCACTGATGTTCAATACCTCGGAAATTTGTTTGTAGTCCATTCCCTGGTATTTATGCATGAACACCGCATTCCGCTGTCTTTCCGGTAATGCCTGCACATGCTTCTTGATCGCAGCCAGCCGTTCTCGCCGGATCAAATCCTGCTCGGCGTTGATGCTCTTGTCCGCCAGGTCCATCGTCGTGCCGGTTTCCTCATCCGGCTCGTCGAGGCTTACGCTCATCTCGGGACGCTCATATTTCGTGTCCCGGATATAGTTAACGGACAGGTTCGATGCAATCCTGTACAGCCAGGTGCTGAATTTCGCTTCCGCGTTATACGTCGAACGCGCGCGGTAGACCCGAAGGAAGACTTCCTGCGCTAGTTCCTCCGCAAGATGAGTATTGCGGGTAACGCGGTACATGAAACCCAGCATCGGGCGACGGTACTTCTCGACCAGATACTCGAAGGCCGAGTCGTCTCCGTCTTTCACCTGCAGCATCAGATCGGCGTCGGTCAGGGTGGCGGCTCCGGGTTGCAGTTTACTCGTTCGGCTGGCCGAACGTGAATCCTGATTGCCCTTGGAAGTGCCGCCCAGCAGACCCGGGTTTAGGGCTACGCTGCTCACGTCAGAACAAACCCCGTCGTCGCCGGAAAGTTGCGTATTACCAACGTCATCCGGCTCCATGGACGGTTGTGGCAGGTACCCCGAATTGTCCGTGTATTCAGGCATCAGCCAGAACCCCAGAACGGGCTCGTTCATTATCCCAGAACCGTGCCTTTTTGTGCACACTTTGAGTTCCCTTTCAGGGACCGGAAGCCTTGCTCCGCCTAAACTACCGCTTAATTCGTTAATTTGACGCTGTCCTTTGCCTGCTTTATAGTGAATTTGACCTGTGTACTGGCTTTTGGGGGCGCTTAACTCAGCGGTAGAGTGCCATCTTCACACGGTGGAAGTCATAGGTTCGAATCCTATAGCGCCCACCAGTTCGTTTCCCGAATCGGTATCCCTCCCAAATAGGCAAAAGGCTGGGTAAGGGAGTTCCGCTTTCGGCTTGCGTATCCACAAGTTCCGTGGGTAGTATCACAGGGTCCTACGAAGTATCGCTCCCGTAATGGGGGTCCGCGCGCCTCGAATCCTGGCGCTAGACGGACGTGAATAGTTCAAAAATTCCAGCCTTTTCCCATCGCCCCGTTCGCGACTGGGAACTGCGCAAACCACTTAGGAAACATACGGTTAGAGCGAATCGGATTCTAGAGTTAGTTTTGCCCAAAGTGGGAATAGAAACATCACGAACAAACGAGTCATTCAATGAATACTGGACCGAATCACCCCTCCGGAGGTTCCGGAGGCGGTAAGGGTAGGCGCCGTCGCGGGCGTCGCGGAGGTCCCGGCGGACGTCCGGGCGGACACGGCAGCGGCGGGGGCCAAGGT